>NZ_JAAHHU010000960.1:0-1875 GCF_010672095.1 Moorena sp. SIO3I6
GTTCAACCGTAGTTCACTCCGTAGGCGGTTGGTCTGCCTTAGTGGGTGTTTACCTTCTCGGACCACGGAAGGGTAAATATATAGATGGCGTGTCCTATGGGCTGCCCGGACACAATCTCAGCCTGGCGATTCTAGGTTGCTTGATTTTATGGCTAGGCTGGTTTGGTTTTAACCCGGGCTCAACGATGAATTTAGATCCCAAGGCAATTAGTCATATTGTCCTAACAACGAATACAGCAGCTTGTGCAGGGGGTATTGCCGCAGCTCTAACTACCTGGTTTGACCCAAGGGATCCTCACAGTAAGCCTGACCCCACTATGATTATTAACGGAGTACTGTCGGGTTTGGTAGCCATTACCGCATCCTGTCGATTTGTGAGCATTGGTAGCGCTATTGCTATAGGTTTTCTTGCAGGAATAATTGTGGTCTTTTCAGTGGACTTCTGGGACAGGAGGAAAATTGATGATCCAGTAGGTGCTATTTCTGTCCATCTTGTCGGTGGAGTCTGGGGAACCCTGGCTTTAGAGCTGATTTGTAAACAAAAAATTAAGAAGCTAATCTTCTTGTCATCAAACGAATTAATGAACCATATATCATTCCTGTACTCATCTGTGTATATAGTTCATAGTCTTTACTCAAGCGTCTAAATCGATTTAACCAACCAAATGTTCTTTCTACAATCCATCGCTTTGGAAGAATTTCAAACTCTTTTGATTTCCTTTCTATCACTTCGACTCGAACAGAATCACCACATACCTGTTTGACGGCTTGAGCAAAATTCTTTCCTGAATAACCGCATAGCCACCCAGACCACTTCTAATAACTTCAGTTTCTCAAGTGCTTCAGACAAAATGACTACTGCTCCGAGCCTTTCAGAACCATTAGCTTCCGTTACTAATACCCCAATGAGTAATCGAAGAGAATCAACTACTATGTGACGTTTACGCCCTTTAACTTTTTTCCCACCATCATGCGCCGCAGACTGCCCCCTTTTTTCCGTCGTCTTGACTGATTGAGAGTCCGCTATCCCAACGGTTGATTGTAATTCTCTACCTTGACCAAATCTGATTTGTGATCGTAACTGATCATGAATTTTCTGCCATATTCGGAGTCGCTGCCACTTCTGGAAATAACCATATACAGAGGCAAACGGGAGGCAAGTCATGGGGTAACATTTCCCACTGACAACCTGTCCTTTGAACATAAAAAACACCATTAAGTATCTCTCTTAAATCAACTGTTCTCGGATGTCCAAAGCCAATAGGTTCAGGTAGTAATGGTTTCAAAACCTCCCATTCTGTATCACTTAAATCACGTAGGATTTGGCTTTCTCGTCGGTGCGGCAATTTGAGGCAGACGTGTCATTGACCGAAATTCATTCAACCTCTGGTAGGTTATCATCTACTTATCTTAACTTTTTTATTTCTTTAGATTTTCTTTACGAATCAGCTCTGAAGACAGCAGTCTTTATAGCCCCCCAACCCCCAATTCTGGGGGAGCATGAACTTAAAGTTACCCATCTGCTACTCTTGTGTAAAGAAATATTAATTTCGCCAACGGTATCAATTCTGGGGGACTTGTCTTGATGCAGTCGCTCATGGGGTAAACCACGGCAGTCGCTCATGGGGGAGACCCCCAAGACCGCGCTGCATCGCTTGAGAGTTTTGTTCCCCCCAAAATTGGGGGGCTAGGGCGTGTTTTCAAAGTTTTCCGCAAGATTATGATCCCCCCCAGCCCCCCTTAAAAAACTATCCATTAGGCAAAAGTAGTCGAAACAGTGATAGAGACTAGGACGTAGAAGCAAGTTGTGAACCTTCAAACAAATGGTAAAAGGTAGAAAGCCCTCGCCAGAGAGTTTTCAAGCCAGGTTCGCCA
>NZ_JAAHHU010000961.1:0-1872 GCF_010672095.1 Moorena sp. SIO3I6
TCTTCAAGGGAAGGATTCTCACCTTCATCCATCTGGTAGTTAGAACATAAATTCCCTAAATCATACCCCTCTCGTTTCGAAAGGCTCCTATTTAGAACGAGCCGCACCGTTTCTCTTGTTGTGCTTGTTCAGTCTCCACGATGCCTCGGATACTACCAAGCATCTGGTCAAATAGTTGCTGACCCGGTTTGAGATAATTGAGGTTGATTTGAATCTGATTTTGAAACAGCTTGGTTCTTTGATTGAGGAAGTCTTCTAAAAACTCGATATTATCGTCTTTGAGACTAAATTCACGGATTTTTTTTAGCCATGTGTCATAGTTGGCGGCATTGGTAGCGATCGCAGTTTTATGATCCTCCAGGTCTCGCAGATGACCAGCATACTCAAAGGTCTTGGGTGGCATCTCCGTCAGTTTCTGCTTCAGTTGCTCTAGCCGTGTTTCTGGATCCCTTGGCAATTCCTTGAAGCCTTTAACCTCTTGTTCCAGTTTCCCATAGAGCTCTCTGGTTTTGCCATAACACCAACGGGCTTCATGATAAGCAAACAGGATTTTACTGCGACAGCACAACAAATTGAAAAATGACAAAGAAGTCTTTTCAACCAGCTTTAAGGTTTCTGGGTGACGGTTTAACCAGACCAGAACGTGACATTGCTCCGTTGGTTTCTCCTTACCGTTGTCATAGGCAAAAATTGGGCTACCAAATAACTGCCCAGATGCCATAAACTCTGGTTTTTGGTCGCTTCCCTGGAAAAAAGCATCCACACAGGCATCGGCTAACGTTCTATCTTCCTCGGGAGTGCCCACGGGTTCCCCATAGAGCACTAAGGTTTGTCCCAAGGAAGCCTGAATATTGCTGGCTAGGAGGCACCCTTGGGGATTTAACCGATTAAATTGACTAGCTGGAACGGTGACATTTTGGTAATACAGAGTTATATCAATGGCATAAGTATCATGAATTTTAACCGGATAGACATCTACTTTTAGGCCAGAGCCTGCTATGTGCAGTGGTGGCGTATAGGTTAAGCAAACATTATCAGGCAAGAGTTCTAGATAACGGCTTGTGATTGCTGTTTGGCTTCGAGAGGATTTTAATTTTTCAGGAAAGGATTTCAGCTCTGGGATTCCAAAGGGTTCACTGAGCTGAGCACAGTGTTGCCACAACTGATCCGCATCCTGTCGCAACTGTCCCAGTTCTTGGCTTAGGTCTTGGCAGAGATGGAAGGCATAAAGGGTGACGCTGGGGTTTTTGATGGGCAAGGCAGAATCAGGCATCAGCCTTTGGGAGTGTTGGGTTTTTGGGTGTCTTCAGTAGAACTCTTGCGGAGGGCATTCATCAAGGTTTCCCCTAGGTTTTTTTCGTCTTCGGCTTTAGTTTTATCAGTGGGGAAAGTGCCTCCAGGTCCGAGTTCACCGATTGCTTGGCTAGCAAGTAGAACATCTAGAGCATCGTCAATAACTGGATCAGATGTACACCAGTTATCAATCTCATCTGCTAATCCCTCCACATCATGATTAGATAGGGGAGTAATTATCGCTTCCAGTTCATTGCGATCCTGTTCAGAAAAAAGATCTGGTTGCGTGTTGATTAGCTTGATGAAATTTCCTATTGCTTGAATCTCAGTGTTCATAGTCTTAACTCCTATTGACCAATTGCACAAAATGCTGCCCAATGGTAGGGTTCTTCAAAAGGCTTATCGCTGGGGCTTAGATAGGGTTCTTCAAAAGGCTCCTCGCTGAGGCTTAGATCCCGAAAATCATCATTCTTCAAAAGCGGAGCACTCAAAAACAGCTTTTGATAACCCTTTATAGATAACCTCTTAATCCAGAGCAATAAATTTTCCTTAGTCACATCCCGCAGCCAGAGTTGCGCT
>NZ_JAAHHU010000962.1:0-1871 GCF_010672095.1 Moorena sp. SIO3I6
CAAAACCATTACGGTACAGGCAGTGGATGACGATTTACCCGAAGGTGAGCACACCAGTACCATCAGCTACGCCATTACTAACACCGGAGATGAGGCCAAATATCCTGATACTCTCGAAATCCCATCCACCGAGATCACCATTACTGATAATGACGCAGATAATGTTGGTCAAGTTCTGATCAGCGAGATTTCTGGTCTCACGGAAGGGGGAGAGCCTGGCACTTATACCATTGCTCTTGACACTGTTCCAGCCGGACCAGTAGAAATCAAGATTATGGCGGATGAGGACAGTGAAATCAGTCTCGATGGGCAGAGCTTCGAGAACGAAGTGATGGTGAGCCTGAGCGATCTCACCCCCAAAACCATTACGGTAATGGCGGTGGATGACAATTTCCTCGAAGGTGACCATAATACCACGATCAGTTATACCATTACCAACACCGGGGATGAGGTCACATATCCTGATACTCTCAATATCCCATCCACCGAGATTACGATCACTGATAATGAGAGTGTTACCACAACCCCAGAGATTATCATCAGTGAGAGCCCGATACTATTTGAGGGTGGTACCGGTATCTACACTGTTGCATTAACTAACAATCCCACCGGAGAAGTAGAAATTACCATCAAAGCTGATGATCAAACTGAAATCAGTTTAGATGGAACTACCTTTGCTTCAGAGCAAGTGCTTACCTTCAATGAGGCAACACTTCAAACTATCACAGTGCGAGGGCTGGATGATCAAGAGGTTGAAGGGGATCACGAAAGTACCATCAGCCACGAGATTACCAAATCCGAGGACACTGTGAACTATCCCCTGGGGGATGTTGGGTTAGTCACTGCTAGTATTTTTGATAATGACATCCCGATTGTCACGATCAGTGCTAGCGACCTTGAGGCAGCGGAAAAAGACCAAGACCCAGGCAGCATCACCATCACTCGTTCCGGGGACACTACTGAAGAACTCACTGTCAGTTACATGACCTTTGGTAGCACTGCTACCGCAGATGACTACAGTGAAACCCTGAATGGATCAGTCACTATTGCCGCTGGTGAGTCCTCCGTCGAGTTGAAAATCACTCCAGAAATCGATTCCCGAATCGACGAAGGTGATGAAACGGTTAACTTGGTCTTAAACACCAGCGAAGATTATAACTTAGTTGGCAAAACTTTTGCTCAGATTACCATTGCTGATGACATCTCGTCAGTTCCTGACAATAGTACCAGGTTTGTCTGGCGTAATCCACTGACAGGAGATAATATCCTGTGGAAAATAGATGATACTCAGCAAGTAAATACAGTTACCCTTCCTGCGGAAACCGATCTCAATTTCGAAATCCAAGGTACTGGAGACTTTGATGGCGACGGTGAAAACGATGATGTATTCTGGTTTAACAAAGTAACCGGAGCCATTCAATACTGGCAAGGGCAAGGTGAAGAGATCAAGGAGATGGTGCTTGATGCCGGTGAGGTCAACCTCCTGGAATGGGAACTAACGGAGTTTGCTGACTTTAACGGTGATCTCAAAGATGATATTCTCGCCTACAAGCCAGATACTGGAGAGCTTGCTATCTTGACAATAGATGGTGAGACACTGGTGAATCAGGGGATCATTGAACGGAATGGTCAGCCTTTAACAAATTTCCTGTAAATAGACTTTTCCGGAATTTTTGAGATCTTTTCAAAGTATAAAAGTTATTCCAAAAAATCCATTTTAATAGATTACAAGTGTCTATTGAGCCAAAGTGGAACTTTTCTTTTATCTTAAATTGCAATTGAATGGATTCAAAACCTGGCTCAAATATAAACAATTGAGGTGTCATACTTTCTCTTTTCGTGCTTCAACAAAAGAATAGCCCTCCTCCCCA
>NZ_JAAHHU010000963.1:0-1867 GCF_010672095.1 Moorena sp. SIO3I6
CATGGCTAGTAACCATGTGTCGCTTCTGGGGAAGCCGGGTGTTTGAATGGGCGCTACTACTGCCTCTGGCAGCACCAGCCTATTTACTTGCCTATACTTACACCAATATGCTGGACTTTTTTGGACCGGTACAGACCTGGCTGCGGCAGCTGTTTGGCTGGACTAGCGTGCAGGATTATTGGTTTCCCAATGTCCGGTCTCTGTGGGGTGCGATCGCCATGTTGTCTTTAGTGCTGTATCCCTACGTTTACCTGATCACCAGGGTAGCCTTCCTAGAGGAATCCGTGCGTACCCTAGAAGCTGCTCGTTCCCTCGGATGCAGCCCTTGGCGTGGCTTCTTCACCGTCGCTCTACCCCTAGCCAGACCGGCGATCATGGCAGGTTTGGCCTTAGCACTAATGGAAACCCTAAGCGATTTTGGCACAGTAGAGTATTTCGGTGTCAGTACCTTTACTACAGGGATATATCGTACCTGGTTAGGCATGGGTGAGAGGTCAGCCGCTGCTCAACTAGCCGCCTGTCTGCTACTATTCATAATTATTTTAATTGTACTGGAACGCTGGTCTCGTAGGCAATCTCGCTATTATGAGACTGGCAGTAGTTACCAACGAATTAAGCCTTTTTCACTAACTGGGGGTCGAGGCATCCTCGCGCTGTTAGCCTGTTTGCTTCCCATTGGTCTTGGATTTTTAGCACCCGCAGCATTTTTGCTGCACATGACCATTAAAAATGCCGAGGAAACCTTAGATGATAAGTTTTTTCAGCTAGCTACAAATAGTTTACTATTAGCAATCACAACGGCTGCGATTGCCATGGTTCTAGCATTAGTCATGGCTTATGGGCAACGTCTAGTGCCCAAACTAGGGATGCGCTTAGCAGTACGCACTGCTGCCATGGGTTACGCTATCCCTGGTTCAGTGATTGCAGTTGCTGTGTTGATGCCCTTAGGTCAGTTGGATAATACCATTGACAGCTGGATGCGGGCAACCTTTGGCATATCCACTGGTTTAATTTTTAGTGGCACCATCATTGCTCCAGTATACGCCTATCTTGTGCGCTTCCTAGCAATTTCATTCAATACGGTTGAATCCAGCCTAGGTAAGATTAAGCCTAGTTTAGATGATGCCTCTCGCAGTCTCGGTTATGGTCCTACGCTTACCCTAATTAAAGTTCACGCCCCATTAATGTGGGGAGGATTGTTGACAGCAGCCATGTTGGTGTTTGTGGATGTAATGAAAGAGTTACCAGCAACTCTGATCCTGCGACCGTCTAATTTTGACACCCTGGCAGTACGAGTTTACCAGTATGCCTCCGATGAACGCTTAATTCAGGCATCAGCACCAGCTTTAGCTATTGTTTTAGTAGGAATTATTCCAGTAATTTTATTGAGTTTAAAGATTGCTAAATCTCAGAAATAATTTTAATGCAGAATTCTAAATTCTAAATTCTAAATTCTAAATTCTTCATGGTGTTGGAATCAAAAAAAAGGGAACAGGGAACAGAGAAAAGAGGAGTTTTTGCTTTCTGCGCGCTACTCCCGACTCCCTACTCCCTACTCCCTAATACGACAGTACTTCACCTAATTTACAACTGTTATACCCAACCAGCAATATCCATCAGTTGAACTGCTGTAGCACTATTGGGACCATATTGGGAAACACTGGTTGGATCTTCCTTAAAAGGAAAACCAAAGCCCGCAAGTACCGGATCAATCGGTGTTCCAGAAACCACTGGATATTCGCTATTAGCTTGAGCAAAGAAGGTCTGAGCCGTAGGGCTAGTTAGATACTCTAAGAATTTGATAGCATTTCCTGGATTAGGAGCTGTTTTCACCAAGCCGCCACCACTGATATTAATGTGGGCACCA
>NZ_JAAHHU010000964.1:0-1866 GCF_010672095.1 Moorena sp. SIO3I6
TAGTTTTCCATCAATGTTATGGATATTTCAATAGATTGAGTTCTGAGATAAAGCGATAATCTCGTTGATTTTCAATAAGGGTAGCAGCAATTTATCCAAGCCAATGCTGTTCTCGAATTCTTCTAACCCATTCGCTACTATTTTGAGTATCTTGTCGATCACACCACATACCAATAAAAGGTTGATTGTCTAATTCCAGAGGGTGAAGAGATGGCGTTTTTTTCGTTAAATACTGTTTTTTTAACACCTCAATGATATCGGCAATAATTTTTTGAGCGTCTTCTGGTAGTTCTTGAATATCTTTTGTTAGTTGTTCTAGGTCACGCATAATTTTTAACAAGTATGTCCAATAACTTTATAGAAATCCATTATACAAATTAATTGCTTTTTGGCTTATTCCACCACAACACCGATCAATCAACGTTAATGTCTAGCATCTCCCTCGGAAAATCGCCCTTACCCTTGTAATCTGTAACGTAAAAACTATATAGTTATTGAGCTTGTCGGGTGGGCAAAAAGATTTTGGTTCTTTTGACTATTAGAGATTAGATTACTTTGCCCACCCTACTTTATTGAGCTTGTCGGGTGGGCAAAAACAATTTGGTTATTGTGAGTATTCGAGATTAGATTAATTTGCCCACCCTACTTTATCTACTTCAAGAGTTGCGCACTTGTGCCAATATCGCTTCTATCTGTTCTAGGGGCACGGCACCAGAGAAGGCTTCACCATTCATAACAAAGAAAGGTGTGCCGCTCAGTCCCAATAGTTGTGCTAGCTGCATGTCTTCTGCAATGGCACTATCAGCTACGTTCCGGTCTCGGTTAAACTGCTCTAGGTCTAAATCTAGGGCTTCGGCAATTTCAAGATATAAATCTTCTCCTAATTGCTTTTGATTAGCGAAGAGGGCATCATGGTACTGCCAGAATTTCCCTTGTTGAGTGGCGGCCCAAGCTGCTTGAGCGGCTGGCAGGGCTTGGGGATGAATTCGGGTGAGGGGGAAGTGTTTGTAAACTAAGGTGACTTCATCCCCATGGTTTGCTATAAACTCCTTGACGGTGTCGTGAGCTCTGGCACAGAAGGGACACTGAAAGTCTGAGAATTCTACTAGCACAATTTTATCTTCAATGGCGCTAGTGGTGGGGGAGGAACCAATGAAGGCTTGGGGATTGGTTTTGAAGCCCTGCAAGATTGCTTGCTGTTGCTGCTGGCTTTCCCGTTCCAGTTGCTGCTGGTATCTCTGGACCGATTCTAGGATTACTTCTGGGTGGTTGCGGATGACTTCGAGTATTTGTTGTTCTAGTTGAGGACTAATCTTGGCGGCTGCTGTGGCTGGCAGTGACCAGGTTGAGAAGGACAGGAGTAGCACTAATCCTGTGAGTGATAGGGCTTTCTGGAGAATGGTAAGGAGTTTAGTGACCATGATTTTCTTAAATTTAACCAAGGCATAGGGTATCTCACATCAGGCAACATCGGCAACGGATTGGTATAGCGCTACGCGCAAGGCAATAGGCATGCTAGCAATAGGCAAAAGTTGCGTCCGATTGTAACGGGCAAGATGCCCATTCCACCTACCGGATCAAACAGAATCCCCCGAATTGAATTCGGGGGAGTGACTTAAGGTAAGCATTCAGCGGTCAGTGGTCAAGCCGTCAGCGGTCAGCGGTCAGTAGTCAGTGGTCAGCCTTTAGCTGAGAGCTGAGAGCTGAGAGCTGATAGCTGTTCGCGTAGCGTGCGCGTAGCGCTTAAGCTGATAGCTTACGGCTCAAGTCATGATTCATTCCGATTGCAACGGTGCATCCAACACTTTAGTAATGCGATCGCGTGCCCCTTCTAAGTGGGCTAAGCTAGCAGTATCAAGGTTTTTC
>NZ_JAAHHU010000965.1:0-1865 GCF_010672095.1 Moorena sp. SIO3I6
TCGGGAGTCGGGAGTCGGGAGTCGGGAGTCGGGAGTCGGGAGTCGGGATAAGTAAATTGAATGTACTTCATAAGTAGGATTAACACTATATATCTTTTTTGGATCGAGCTGGTGCTGCCAAGTAACAAGTCACAATTAACATTTGTTAATTTTTTATTAATAATTAATTAATAACTATAGCGATTCTCATAGTAATTAGCTACACACACCTATTTTTTCCCTGTTACCAGATTCGCTCTTACCTATTCCCTATTCCCTATTCCCTATTCCCTGTTCCCTGTTCCCTATTCCCTGTTCCCTTTGCTAAGGCTATACTCCTTGACCTAATCCTAAAACCTAATCAACTGCTAATCACCATTAGGTATGTTATAGCTGCTGCGATCGCTAAGGTGGATTCATACCAAAAAAAAGAGAAAATTAACCATGGCTACGTTAGTAACTGAACTTGATAAGCTATCCAACCTAATTCCGGAATCAGAACTAAATTTAATCAAGTCACTGCCACAATCTATTCAGGATCAGGTAGTTCCTAGCCCCGATTTATCTAAGTCTGCTGGTACACCGATTCAGTTAAATTTGACCCAGATACAACAGTTAGTTCCCAATGATTCAGGCTTAAAAAGCTTATCATCGAAATCTATAATATCAGGGCCTTTTAACTTTATTATTGGTACTCCCAATCCTGACTTTTTAATAGGTAGTAACAAGAACGATTTAATTTTAGGACGTGGCGGAAATGACGTCATTGTAGCACTCGGTGGCAATGACCTTGTGTTTGGTGAAGAGGGAAATGACATTATTATCGCTGGCTCAGGTAATGATTTTGTATCTGGCGGCTCAGGTAATGACTTTGTGTTTGGCAGTTCTGGTAATGATATCTTGGATGGTGGCTCTGGTAATGACTCCCTATTTGGCGGAACTGGCACAAACAATTTTATTGGCAGTAGTGGTAATGATGTCCTGGATGGAGAGGAAGGTAAGGATACCGTCGATTACACTGGTCTCGGTCGAGCCATTACTCTTTTACCCACGGGAATCGTTAACAAAAGTGGTCTTGGTCAGGATGAGCTGATCCGAGTGGAGACGATTATTGGGGATGCAGGTCAAGCTAATACTATTGATGCCTCTTCTGCTGGTACTGGTGCCTCTGTGAACGTAAATCTGCAAAAGAACAGTTTACAGATTAATGTTGTTAATGGTCCGGTTCTGAATCGCACTGTCCAAAACTTTGTGAATGTCAAGGGTGCTGGTCGTAACGATACCATTATTGGTGACAACAACAGTAATCAACTTACTGGTGGTGCGGGAAGTGACGAGATTACTGGTGCCGGTGGTAATGATACCATCGTAGGTGTCGATCCCAACAGTATAAAGCCAGGTATTAAGGAAATTGATGTCTTAACCGGAGGACCTGGTGCTGATAAATTTGTGATTGGAGATAGCAAAAATCCTTACTATGTCGGTGGAGGAGGATTTTTGGGTCTGAATGATTACGCTCTACTTAAGGATTTCCAATCCGGTACGGATAAAATCCAACTCAAAAAAGCTAACTATATCTTTGGATCAAACTTTATCGCTCTCAATAACGGCTTATCTTCTTCTGAGAAAAGTCTTGCTTCAGCGGAACAGATTGCTCAGGATATTGCTGGAGGTAAGAGTAATGGTCTTGAATCTCAGCTCACCACAGGGGATAGTTTGGACTCTGTTAAGATCGCCCCTAATTTCGGCTTTGACATTGTTGCGATTGTGTCTGGTGGCTATAACCAAGGGGATCTCTCCTTTGTATAACGATTAGTTTGGTGGCCAGTGCTTAGCCATGGGCTTTGGCTTGGTGAATCGGTTTGGTTCACTGCCCACCCTACATG
>NZ_JAAHHU010000966.1:0-1864 GCF_010672095.1 Moorena sp. SIO3I6
AAGGGAGGACGGAGGAGCTTTTGGGAGACGCTGATCGACATCCAACATCACAAATTGATTAACTGGACTGGTAACGGACGAATGATTTCTTCATATCTTAGATGCTCGCCTTGATTTAAGCACAATTTTCTGAAGACTACTTATTTGTTGGGCAAATAAAATTAATTTAGCTGACAATAGAGGTTGAAATCCTCACTCACAGGACTAAATGGCCATCGGTTCTCAAGTCAATACTACTTCAGTAGCAGCCCATTGCTGCGTAACTCCTGCTCTTGTGCCCCAATGTTAAATTTTCGGCTTTGTTTAGTTCATTTGTACTAAAACTAACCCAGATGTCTTCTTCTAAACCCGAAATACCAGAAATCAGGTCTGCTGACCTGTTTAATTTAGAAATGCCCACAAAATTCTTCGTAAGTCTAGGCACTGCTCCAATGCTCTTAGGTATACTCTCAATACAAGCTATCGGTTCATGGTTAGAAACCACAGGTATTAGTAGTGAGGAAGTGTTTCGAGGGGAGAGATTGCCTGTTCTCCCCTTCCCAGATTTGGAAAGGGATGATCAATAATCCAAATTTGCTGTTGTTTTTGCTATGTACTACAAAGTTGCTCCTAGTCGTGGATACTGCCATCGGGCAAAACTGCCCCCCTTAGGTTTGCCCCTGTCAGTTTTACCAAGAGCTTACCATTAGAACCCACTTTAGCTCCACTCATGTCAGCTCCACTCAAATCAGCTCCACTCAAATCAGCTCCAATCAGATTAGCCTCTCGTAAGTTAGCCTTACTGAGGTTAGCTTGAAATAAATTGGCTCTAAATAGATTAGCACCTTCGAGGTTAGCCTCAGCAAGATTGACCCGATGGAGAAAGCCGTCTTTTAGGTTAGCCTGACTTAAGTTAGCGGATTGGAGATTCCGATTTGAGAAATCTCTTTCTTTGAGGTCTGCTCCCCTAAAATCAGCCCCACTCAAGTCAGGAGGGGCTTTGGGAGCCCGAGTTTGAGCGGGAGTGGATGGCTGGGTTCTAGAGTTACCGGGGGGCTGGGCAGTCCGAGCTTGGGCTTGAGTAGTCCGAGTTTGGGCGGGAGTGGATGGTTGGGCTCTTGATTCAGCAGGGGGCTTGGGATTCTGAGGTTGGGCGGGAGTGTATGGTTGGGCTCTAGAGTCACCAGGGGTCTTGGGAGTGCGAGGTTGGGCGGGAGTGTATGGTTGGGCTCTAGCGTTAGCAGGAGTCTTGGGAGTGCGAGGTTGGGCGGGAGTGTATGGTTGGGCTCTAGCGTTAGCAGGGGTCTTGGGGGTCCGAGATTGAGCGGTCGTGGATGCTTGGGCTCTAGATCGTTCTGGTTGTTTGTATTTGTAATAGTTTGGTGGGTTTGGCTGGGCTGATGGTGGTGGTTTTGGTCTTGGATTTGGATTGCGATAATCCCGATACGGTGTTCTTGCCCTAGCTTGCTTTTGTGAAGCAGTGGGTGATTTATGATGCGATCGCAATTTTTCTCGTGCCTGATTCAGTAACTTAAGTTTTTCTTCAGCTTTTTGCTTGAGGCGAGGATTATCCTCAGGAACACGATCGGGATGCCAAATAAATGCCAAATCCTTGTAAGCCTGGTTCACTTCTTCCGGTGATGCTCCAGGCTCCAGTTCAAGAACTCTATAGCATTGCTCTAGCTCATTTTGCTTCACCACCATATTATGTGTAACCTAGCGACTTTTCCTTTCTCGACTCTAGACTATCAACTATAGGCTTGCTTGTGTTGTTCCCTATAGTCTACAGACTACAGCCTAGGTAAGCATTCAGCGGTCAGCGATCAGCTATCAGCGATCAGTTACAAGCTATCAGTGTGTCGCGTATCAGCTATCAACCAAAGGC
>NZ_JAAHHU010000967.1:0-1863 GCF_010672095.1 Moorena sp. SIO3I6
GCTACTAGTGGTCTGTCAGTTTTAATTTTGTGAATAGAATGGATGTTAAAGAAGTAATCCTCATCTGCCATTACCCATCATCTGAGAAACCATGGAGAAACGTTACATTGTTCGGTTAACACTTGAAGAAAGACAACAACTCCAACAGTTGGTATCCAGGGGCAAGACAGCAGCCTACAAAATAAAACACGCTAACATTCTGCTAAACATTGATATCAATGGACAAGGATGGACAGACGAGCAAGCGGCAACTACCTTTGGTTGTCACCGAAACACGGTAGCCAATCTGCGGCAACGATTAGTCGAACAAGGTTTAGAGGCGGCAGTGGAACGAAAGCAGCAGAAGAATCCATCACGGCAACGGGTATGTGACTCAGAGGCTCAAGCCAAACTGATCGCTCTACGTTGTGGAGAACCCCCAGCAGGACAAGCACGTTGGACCTTACGACTCCTAGCCGACAAAGCAGTGGAGCTAGAGATTGTACCAGCCATTAGCCACGAAACCGTGCGACAAGAGCTCAAAAAAACCAATTAAAACCACATCTGCGTCAGCAATATGTGATTCCACCCCAAAAAAATGCCGAATTTGTGGCGGATATGGAAGATGTGCTGGAGGTTTATCACCAACCCTATGACCCCAAACGTCCAATGATTTGTATGGATGAACAACCTGTCCAACTGATCAAAGAAACCCGCATTCCCCTGCCGGCTAAACCGGGACATCCAGAGTCAGTCGATTATGAATACGAACGCAATGGAACTGCGAGCATCTTCATGTTTACAGAACCCCTTTCAGGCTGGCGCAAGGTGGTAGTTAGAGAGCGCAGAACGGCAGTGGATTGGGCAGTGGAAATTCAACGCTTACTAGATCAAGATTACCCTGAATGCGAAACCCTCACCTTGATATGTGATCAATTAAACACTCACAAACCAGCTTCCCTCTATGCAGCCTTTGAAGCACCTACTGCACGTCGTTTAGTCGAAAAATTGGAGATTCACCACACTCCTAAACATGGCAGTTGGCTCAATATTGCCGAGAATGAGTTGTCCGCATTGACCCGACAATGCTTGGATAGACGGATTCCGGACCGTGAAACTTTAGAACGGGAAACTGAGGCTTGGTACATTGAGCGCAATCGGTTGCACAAGTCAGTAGATTGGCAATTCACAACCGCAGATGCCCGCGTCCGTCTCAAGCGGCTTTACCCACAAATACAAAATTGACAGACCACTAGATTACCATCGGAATAGTTTCCTACAATCAGGTCGGGACGACCTTGGAATTCTCCTAGCAGTTCCTTTTCGGCATCGATGGCGTAGGTTTCTAGATACGGCCAAATCTCAAACCGAGAAATCCAATCCTGGGTAACTTTCGGATTGAACTCTCGAAACGGTACCCGTAAAATCCAGGCATTTTCTGTACCGTTAACTTTCTCTAACCGTTCATTACACCGAGTTCCATCATTGTTGGGGATTAAGCGGGTGAGAATGATCACCTTAGGCTGAATGTTTAATCCCGCCAGAGTCAGGTTTTCTTGCAACTGCTTTTCTAAACTCTTAGCTTGGTCAAGGACATATACCACTTGACCCCCTGTATCTGGACGTCCTAATACCCCTTCTTGTCCAAACCAGCCGTGAACCGATACCAGGACAATCCGGAAAATCATTGGGATGCGGGAGAGAAACTGTTCCAATGCCCCATCATCCGGTTCATCAATCAATTCATCCAGCATTGTCAAGGTTTCCCGCACCCGACTAGCCGTGTTTCCCCAGCCTGCTTCAAAACCCATCTCTTGCAGCTTAAAGCGGAATTTATCATAGGATTCGCTGTCTGGGCGATCGCTTACAAATTCCAAGGCCAAC
>NZ_JAAHHU010000968.1:0-1862 GCF_010672095.1 Moorena sp. SIO3I6
CTTGACTCTCTTCAGGGTTTCTCCAGATTTGATACAATCCTGAACAATATTGAGGAATCGGAAATTTACCCCCCTCACTGGATGTGAATCTGGCTATTTCTTCAGGGTCAATAATTTTTTCCAGGGGAATCTGAGGAAATGCTTGTTTCAGGAATTGTTCAACGTCTACTGGGGTTTCTAGTTGCCAGATTTGATGATCAGGGTAGGTAATAATATTTGCAGTTCTGGGTTGATTCGGATTTTTCAAGGGTAATAAACCCAGATTAATTGCTTTTTTACGCTCTTTAAAAGTAGACCGAATGGCATAAGCCATTGTAGATTGTGCTACATCTCCTTCTTGTTCTGATAGAGGAAATTGAGGAGGTAAGGTGAGAACTTTATATTTTAAACCGGAACTAGGAGAAGAAAACTTTTGCATTTCAAAGGAATTTGATTGACCTTTTTCCCATTCATGCAGAGTTTGACGCACAATAGAATTTAAACCATCACAACCCACTAACAGAGTAGGAGTCAGTGTCAATGGTTTATTGTCCCTAGATTGGGTAATAATTTCTAAATGCTCTAAATGTTGTTTAATCTCTATACATTCAGTTTTAAATAAAACCTTAATTTCATCTTGCCAATGGTGTTGAATTTCTTGGTAAAGTAACTCTATAAAAGATGCTCTGGGCAGCCAGTAGGCAGTTTTGCGTTTAGAATCAGCAATGGGTAGTTTCGTTGTTTTCCGTGTGCCGTCTTTTTGAATGAGAGTAAAGTAAAAGTCAGTACTAGGGACACTCACATTAGCTAGTTTGGGAGTTAGTTTTAATAAATCGGTTAATTTTTGCCCCCTGCCATCAATTTGATAACTAAAGGATTTATCCGGTTCGTAATAGTCGGCTGAGGGTCTTTTTTCAATAACCGTAATATTTTTCCAGCCTCTTTGGGCTAACATTAAAGCTGCCCCTAATCCTGCAGGCCCCCCTCCGATAATCACAACATTTTTTTTGTAGTAGTGATTCATTTTAATCTCAATTAACGCTGACGATGGCTTGTAATTAAAAACCCAATCCTGAAATTATTCACTACTCATCTGTGAATGCTCCTGCATTTGCTGATCAGAAGCCTCTAAATTTCAGTTTTTTATTGTCCGTTTGTCTGGTGTTTCATACTTAATTTAACGGCATAGGAACAGTTGACTTGACCGACTCACGCTCGTGTAATTTATCGAACCAATTTCCTATGTTAGGATATTGCAAAACCCAATCTTCATTTAAGCGAAGGCTGTAGTAACCCAAGGAACATAACGCTGCTACATCTGCTGCTGTCCATGTGTCATTGCTTAATAAATATTGAGATTGGGCTAATTGTTCCTCAAAAATTGGTAAAAGGCGATTAATTGACGTTTCTATTTTTGCCCGGTAGGGAGTCGGGGCGAGATTATTGGTCAAATTTAGTATCCATAAGTTGATGATATTATCACCTAAGTTATCTGCTAATTCTTCCCATTTACGACACTCAAGCCGTTCTCGAATATTACTTGGGGAAAAACGAGGTTGTGGATAAGTTTCGTCTAAATACTCTGCAATTAATGTAGAATCCCAAATAACTGTACCATCTTATTCTACAAACACCGGTACTTTACCAATGGGAGAAACTTTAATAAATTCCGAAGGTTTATTCTTAAGATTAACTTCTTTGAGTTCGCAGTCTATTTTTTTTTCAGCTAACAAGATCCGAATTTTCCTATAAAAGTTTGATTGCTGGTGATAAGACAATATTCTCGCCATAAAATATCTCCACAAAAGCCACAAAAATTTTTACTTTACATCATTGAGCCCAAATTGTTAAGCTTGGCTATAACAGGAGTGTCTAGCAGCCAA
>NZ_JAAHHU010000969.1:0-1860 GCF_010672095.1 Moorena sp. SIO3I6
CTTCCGATATTGTTGTTTAGCATCAATTTGGGCAGTGGCTCGTTGGAAGAGGTAGAGCAAAGCATAAGTCATCTTGCTACTCAACTACTTTCAGCAAAGGGGGAATTTGGGCAGTGGCTTTACCCAACTCTCGAAGGTGAAACCCTAATTGAACACCCCCCCCTACTAGCCTGGCTGATTGCGGTGGCTTATCAGTTTGGTGGTGTCAACGAGTGGACTACGCGCTTACCTAGTGCCATCCTCAGTGTTCTGTCGGTACTGCTAGTCTATGGTCTTGCTACAGAAATCTTCCCCTGCCGTCAGAAGGCTATTTTCTCTAGCTTGATTTACCTAACGTTCTTACCAATAGCCCATTATGGGCGTATGGCAATCCTGGATGGAGCTAATCTGTGCTTTGTGGTGTTGATGATGTGGTGTGTGTTGCGATCGCGTCGGGACTCACGCTGGTCACTGCCAGCGGGGATCGGATTAGGCTTGATTTTCCTCACTAAGGGGATCCTGGTGGCATTTTTGATCACAGCGATCGCTCTGTTGTTTCTAGCATGGGATACGCCCAGACTCCTCACGTCTACTTATTGGTGGTTAGGATTGCTCTTAGGTTATAGTCCTGCTCTTGCTTGGTACACTGTGCCATTGCTGGTACAGGATCAAAGAGCTGTTACTACAACTAAAGCCATTCTCTACGAGTCCCTACGCCCGATCTGGACAGCAGTGGATGGGCAAAATCGCCTGCCTTGGTATTACCTGGGGGAAATGTTAAAATTTTCCGCACCTTGGTTACTGTTCTTTTCCTACTGGTTACAGCAGGCTTGGAAGAATCGCCATTGGGGCTGGGCTAAATTGGTACTGGTATGGGCTGGCGGTTACTTGATCGCCATTTCCCTTCTTGCCACTAAATTGCCTGGGTATGTGTTACCAGTTTACCCAGCATTAGCCCTTGCTGGTGGAGCCCAACTCACAGACATTTGGCATTGGCCTTCTGGCAAATCTTATCCCCGTTTTTGGAGTATTGGTTTAAGTCTGCTAGGTGTCGCTACCATTACTGTGATGCTTCACTTCGGGATTAGGAAAGCTTTTGACCTCAGCTCCTGGCTGTTCTTCGCTTGTGTCCCTTTAACCATGGTTATAGCAGGGATGCTGGTTGCCCGACAGGATAGACAATTTATGGTAATTTTATTCTGGGGAACCTATATTTCACTACTGATTTTGATGTCTTCTGACCCTGAGATTTGGCAATTGCTGATCTAGTTCAACTTATTGCTTAATACTGGTCTGCTTGAGTAATGGAAATTGAAGCCAGCCAGAAGAATTGATGATGCCCCTGACTGGATGTTATTTATACAATATCCCAATTGAGTGATTAAAAGCTAGATTGGGAAGTTTCCATAAATGGGGATGGAAATTGATACACCGCTTTCTTAACAGACAGTGATCAAGTTGGCATGGAGCTATCAGCAGTCAGCTGACGCGCTACTTTCCAGCTTTGCAAACAGCTAATGTTTTGGGAGCCTGGGTTTATCAAGAGAGTAAGCTTATGGGCTCCTTTTCAAACCACGCTTACTGTTTAAAGCCTCGTGGATTGGTTCTCTTGAGGGCATCATCAATGGCTACTTGCAGAGCGTTTCAAGTAGCGCTAATGCTGATAACTGACGGCGGAATGCTGACATTTTGAGCGAAAGCACATTTACCGGTTAAGGCGTTCTAAGCCTTGTCTATTCGGCTCAGGATGCCTCAAGTGCTTCTTCTTCTGTTTCATCAAGTTGTTTAAGGTGAATGTGCTTGCGTCCCAGGGTGATTTCAAACTGGTCCCCTGGTTCTAAACCCATTTGTTTCGTGTAAGCCGAGCCAATCAGAAGATTA
>NZ_JAAHHU010000097.1:0-25188 GCF_010672095.1 Moorena sp. SIO3I6
GGAGCAGATAATTTGCGCTCGCTGTTGTGTTTTACTCAAGCAGTGCGACTTCATTCGTGGTCTGACCCATTTTCATTGGTGGCAGGCAGCCAAGGCTTAACGATAACTATTTAACCGGATTTGATATTATTTATTACTGAATTCTGGATCGTGCCTCCTCCTCAACACCCGTGAATTCATTACATCGAACTGAGGCGAGATCAAATCCTTAGCCCAAGGGTATCTTAGAGGAAGATAGGGACAAACTACTAGAAACCTCATGGCATCTATTCCTAATCCAACTCTGGCAGCTGGTCTAGAAGCTCTGAAACAGGGCAATTACCAGGATGCGATCGCACACTTAGAAGGTGTCTGTGAGATGGAGTTGGATGACTCCATTGTGACGGAAGCCTCTCAATCCCTAGTGCAGGCTTATCCTAAGCATGGTCAGCCAGAAAAAGCGATCGCACTTTGCCAACACCTGAGGGAACACCCTGACCCCCAGATACAGGAATGGGCAGCTAAAACTGAGACTGAGTTAATTACCAAGTATCCTGTTGCTGCTAAGTCCCCTGCTGATGCCACAGGGTTTACTCCCCTAGAGGATCAGGCGTCTAGCCCACTGAAACTGAGCCGTAAACCAAACCATACTGCTTCATCCTCTTCCCTATTACCAGTTCCCTACTCTCCCCCGGATATTCCCACCCTCTACACTCCTCGTC
Organism: Moorena sp. SIO3I6; assembly: GCF_010672095.1. Classification (NCBI taxonomy): domain Bacteria; kingdom Bacillati; phylum Cyanobacteriota; class Cyanophyceae; order Coleofasciculales; family Coleofasciculaceae; genus Moorena; species Moorena sp. SIO3I6. Next base: position 702 of record NZ_JAAHHU010000097.1, read on the forward strand.
CTCGATGGCGCAACTGTGGACGAGCACAGCATTGGCATCCCCTGAAATCTCCCAAGATGGAACGGTTGTGGTTAGTAGCAATCACGGTTGCGATCGCATTTTTCTGGCTACTGCGCTTAAGCGTCGAATTCGCCATGGAAACCATCAATTCGATCTTGGTAGAGTTACCGTGGTTCCAACCCTTCCAATTGTTATACCGTGACCCAACTCTAGCCCTAGGAATTACCATAGCAATCCTATTTATCCTATCGCCCTGGTTAATGGATGGATTGCTAAAACAGTTTCATGGTCTTGAACCCTTATCCCTAACTCAACTAGCTTCCCGCCATCCAGAATCCGCTAAAGTCATCCAAAAGGTTTGCCGCAAACGACGTCTGCCCTTACCGAGCTTAAAAGTCTTACCCACAGACGCCACCGTAGCCCTGACCTATGGTAACTTACCTCGCACTGCTCGCATTGTAGTTAGTCAGGGATTATTAGACCAGCTCAAAGATGATGAAATTGCCAACATCTACGCTGGTCAGCTAGGACATATTATCAATCGGGATTTCATGTTGATGTCCCTAGGGGTACTAATTATTCAAATCCCTTACACTATCTATTGGCAAATCCCTCAGTGGGCAGAGAAGCTAAAGGAATTACTGCTAGTTAAATTACCTGGTGCTAGGGGATGGTTAAGCGCAATCCTTTTAGGAATTACCGGTACTGTTGCTTCCCTCTGTTACAGCATTTACTGGGTATTGAGCTTACCGCTGCTATGGTTATCTAGAGCTAGAGTTTACTATAGCGATCGCATCGCCATCTCAATCACTGGTAATCCCAATGGCTTGACCCGCGCCTTACTAAAAATTGCCCTAGGGATAAGCGAAGACATCCAAATTTCCGGCCAAACCAGTGGGCTATTAGAAAGCTTTGATGTCTTACTGCCCGTCGGTTATCAGCAAGCCATAGTTATCGGCAGTTTTTCCCCCACCACCCCCTTTGAAGACATCTTAAAATGGGACTGTACTAATCCCTACCGCTACTGGTTAATCATCAACTCTGCCCATCCCCTACTGGGAGAACGCTTACATTTACCTAAGCGCTATGCCCACTTTCTCAAGCTTAATCCGGAACTAGATTTACCCGCCCTAATTCCTGCCAGTCGCAATCGAGCTGAATTTTTCTCTAAACTCAGCAACAGTTACAAAGCCTTACCCCTGCTACAAAGTACCCTAATTTTTGGAGTAATAATGGGGGCAGCCCTAAGAGGGATACTTTGGATAATTGGTAAACTGTCTGACCTCTTCGACATTTGGCAGTTAATTTGGCTACATAATGCCAATTCCTTTATCGATGCTTGTATCTTAATTGCCTTTAGTATCAGTGTCTTTCTCTGGATTAATAATTACTTTCCCGACCTCAAACCTACTAATATCGGTACTGACCCCGACTTAGGAGATTATTTCGCCACTAACGCTACCCTACCTCCCGATAGTCGTCCTGTTATCTTAAGCGGAAAACTATTAGGACGTTCGGGATTACGCAATTGGCTCGGACAAGATTTAATATTACAAACCCCGACAGGTTTAGTCAGACTAAATTACTGTTCCTATCTCGGACCACTAGGTAATATCCTACCTCAACCCACCCGTGTTAGTAATTTAGTTAACCAGAATGTAATCGTCACTGGTTGGTTTCGCCGGGGTGTTAATCCCTGGATTGATATTGAAACCATCAGTATCGAAGACGATAAAGTAATTCGCAGCTACTATCCCATTTGGATTACCATCCTCGCCACAGTAGCAGCCCTATCCGGCGCTTATCTGATTTTCCAAGTCGGAGCCTGAAATTATTGGGAGGGAATCGGGAATCGGGAATCGGGAATCGGGAATCGGGAATCGGGAATCGGGAATCGGGAAGTTGAGATCAGCTCCCTGTTCCCTGTTCCCTGTTCCCTGTTCCCTTTTTAGTTCAATTCTATATTCACAACCCAAATCCAAACACTATAGTATGAAAAAACTGTTTCTGATTTTACCATTAGCTATCTTAACTTTTGGAAGTATAGTTGTTAACAGCCAAGAAACATCCTCACCCAATAGTTACACTCAATCGGTTACCAGTGAAGTGTTAGGTAGTGGTTATCCGACTCAAGAAAAAAAGGAAATTCTTGAACTTATTCGCCATACCATCAAACCCAGAACAAAACTGCCTCATCATACTCATACCGGCATGCAAATTGCACTAGTAGAGGCTGGCACGTTAACGTTTACTGTTGTGAAAGGAGAGGCTAAAGTAAGGAAAGCTAATGGCACAGAATTAATTATGCAAGCAGGGCAGACTACACAACTAACGGTTGGAGATTCTCTAGTTGAATCTAGCGGAATGGTTCATTATGGTGAAAACAAAACAAACAAACCAGTTATTCTTCTGTCCGCTTCTCTATTTGATGTTGACCAACCAAAAACTATTTTACTCGATCCAGAAAAATGAAGAATAAAGTGTAAGCGGTCAGCTGTCAGTGGTCAGCGGTCAGCCGTTGGCCTTGCTCGGAAGCTCCCGACTCCCGACTCCCGACTCCCGACTCCCGACTCCCGACTCCCGACTCCCGACTCCCGACTCCCGACTCCCGACTCCCGAAAAAAACATTAAGATATGTTGCGTTATCTGTCAATATTCGTTACATTTATTTACATAACTGATTACCAGAGGACCACTACGTCCTTAAGACCTTGAGCTCACAGCCAGGGATAAAGGCACACTGTAAGCGTATTGGCCCTAGGTTTTCTCCTCCCAACACAGCAAGTATCACCAGCCCCTCTCAATGGCTGGTTTTTTTATATCTACAAATTTTCCATTGCTTGAGGTACTTTCTTTCTGGGTTTTTAGGGAGCAGGGAGTAGGGAGTAGGGAGTAGGGTCAAGAGTGTTTTAAGTATTTTAAGTGTTGAAAGAGTGTGATAACTATCGCCACTATCGCGATCTGCTCTATTTCCCTGTTCCCTGTTCCCTGTTCCCTGCTCCCTGTTCCCTATTCCCTGTTCCCTCCAAAATTTGTTACAAAAGTTTTTAAAATATGTTATAATATTGGTTTTTTATGTTATCATAAAATTGCCCCAGACGTTAAACGTTAAACGGGAAGAGCCAGCCTGAAGATATTCCAGGCTGAAGGCTGGCTCTAGGACCCCTTATAACAGGAGATACATTAGATTATGTCCTATGCTGAACGCCTACATCCATGGGTGGTGGTGCGCCTATTGCCCAAGATGCAACGAGTGATTGTTGCTCGGTTCCGCAAACGTTCGGATGCCGAGGGTCATATGCAGGCTCTGAAACGGCTAATGCCCGATGCTCAATTTGTGATTATCTTTGATATTGGAGAGCCGATCACTGAAGAAGACTCTTAGGATTATAGGGAGTAGGGAGTAGGGAGTAGGGAGTAGGGAGTAGGGAGTAGGGAGTAGGGAGTAGGGAGTAGGGAATCGGGAGTCGGGAATCGGGAGTAGGGAGTAGGGAGTCGGGAATCGGGATTAGGGGTAAGAAAATTGACTATACCTCATCAGTATGATCGAGCCTATACCAATTCTGGAAATTACTACTACACATTAATTTCATCTCCCCTCTCCCCACACTCCCCACACTTCCCACACTTCCCACACTTCCCACACTTCCCACACTCCCCACCCTCTTGCCTCTTGCCTCTTGCCTCTCCCCAAAGAGATTATTCACGAATAAACTACCATAGCAATATATCCAGAGTACAAACAAGACACTACCACCATGCCGCGACTGAATCTGATCGCTTCTGATCAAGCTTCTGGAAATCAACAGGCTGCACCTATCGAAAGCCCTAATCACTTCGATGGGAATGGGAAAACAAAGCAGCCTCAATCTCAGCAGTTAGACCCCATGACCGGGGTGACATCAAACCAAATTGAGCTGGATTTGGAAGCAGTAAATCAGCAACTTGCTGAGGCTAGCCCTACCAAAATCGTAGAATGGGCAGCTGAAACTTTTGGTGATGGCTTAGTGATGAGTAGCAGCTTTGGGATCCAGTCAGCGGTCATGCTGCACTTGGTCACTACTGTGGTGCCAGATATACCAGTAATTTGGGTAGATACGGGCTACCTACCGGTGAAAACCTATCGATTTGCCCAGGAGTTGATCGAACGGCTCAACTTGAATGTAAAAGTGTACCAGTCTGCCATGAGTCCAGCACGGATGGAAGCGTTGTATGACAGACTCTGGGAAAAGAATGATGTAGAATCCCTCAACCGCTACGACCAAATCCGCAAGGTGGAACCGATGCAGCGCGCTTTGCGGGAACTAAACGCAACGGGATGGTTAGCAGGATTGCGCAAGCAACAGACTGACCACCGCAAGACGATGGGCTGGGTTAACAAGCAGGGAGATCAGCACAAGATTTTGCCAATTCTTAACTGGCACTCTAGGGATATCTATCAGTATTTGACAGCTCACGACTTACCCTATCATCCCATGTTTGATGAGGGTTATACAACCGTCGGTGATTGGCATTCCAGCCGACCTTTATCCTTCGATGATCAGGATGAACGGGATACCCGTTTTCATGGCCTTAAGCAAGAGTGTGGTATACACTTGCCTGAAACTCCTGGTGAAGCGGCAAGTCTTGATTCTAGTTCGCTTTAATTTTAATAGGGAGTAGGGAGTAGGGAGTAGGGAGTAGGGAATTAGAATGCGATTGACCTTTGGTCACGCTACGCGAACGCATTCTATTCCGATAATGCTCCTAGAAATAATGCTGTAGAACTGGCATCTTGCCAGTTTGCTACTATCACAGATGCGATTGACCTTTGGTCACGCTACGCGAACGCATTCTATTCCGATAATGCCTCTACAACTAATCGGTAGAACTGGCATCTTGCCAGTTTGCTGGGGGCATCAGGCGTGGAACTGGCATCTTGCCAGTTTGCTACAGTCTAGAAATAATGCGATTGACCTTTGGTCACGCTACGCGAACGCATTCTATTCCGATAATGCCTCTACAACTAATCGGTAGAACTGGCATCTTGCCAGTTTGCTACTATCACAGATGCGATCGCATACTAGTTTAATAGTGCCTCTACAATCATGCGATTGACCTTTGGTCACGCTACGCGAACGCATTCTGCTTCAACCTTAACCCTTCAACCTTGGCCTATTGGCCACGCTACGCGAACAACCAACTAACCTTCAACTTTCAACCCGATTAAACCTTCAACCCGATTAAACCTTCAACCAACTAACCTTCAACCTTCAACATGGCCAATTGGGATCCCTATCTAGAATCAATCCGTAAAACCTACGCCCAATGGTGGCAAGTTTATACCCCGACCGATATCGAAGACCGCAAGCGCAAGCAGCAGCAACAGACCCCGAGGCTGTTTGATTTTGGCCTGATGGTGCAAACCATCAAGTCGGAGCAGCCAGAAAGAAACCAAAATCGAGAAGAAACTGAACGCTTGCCTATCCTAGAAGGATTGCGCAAGTATGCTGATGACCATGTATTACTGGTGGGACGTCCGGGTTCAGGCAAATCCACAGCATTAGTGCAATTGCTGGCAGATAAGGGGATACAAGGGAAAATTCCGGTGCTGGTGGAACTGCGATATTACCAGACATCTGTGCTGGAGTTAGTGCGGAATTTTCTGAAACGCCATGGTGTACTGCTCGACTCTACCGATATCGAAAGACTATTGTTTGATGGACAATTCTGGTTACTTATCGATGGCGTCAACGAGTTACCTTCAGATGACGCACGCCAGGATTTGACTCAGTTTCGGCAGGATTACCAGAAAAGTACTCCAATGATTTTCACCACTAGGGATTTAGGAGTTGGTGGTGACTTGGGGATTCAGAAGAAGTTGGAAATGCAACCCTTGAGTGCAGCCCAAATGTCAGAGTTTGTCCGAAAGTATTTGCCACAACAGGGGGAGCAGATGCTTGAGCAGTTGAGCGATCGCTTACGGGAGTTTGGGCAAACCCCCCTACTATTGATGATGCTATGTGACCTGTTTAAGTCTATAGGTAAGATACCGTCTAATCTCGGTTTAGTGTTTCGCTCATTTACCCAGTTCTATTCTAAGAAAATCAAGCAAGATGTTAACGTTTCCGATAATCAATCAAGAAAATTTTGGCCTGAGCTGCTGCAACAGTTAGGGTTTGTGATGACAAGAGGGGATAACCCCGATAAACCCGAGGAGATCAGCGTTGCTATTGCTAAAACAAAAGCTGAAGAAATTTTAACTAATTATCTACTTAAGAAAGCTGTTGTTAATCCTAATGTTTGCGCCAGGACTTGGCTTAAGGACTTACTAAACCATCACTTGATTCAACAATCAGGAGAGTTGATTGAGTTTCGACACCAACTGCTCCAAGAATACTATACAGCAGAATATTTATTGAAGCAATTACCACGTATTACGGATCAGCAGTTGCAACAGACCTATCTCAATTATTGGAAATGGACAGAACCTCTGGTCATGATGCTGCAATTGGTAGACAATCAAGCCCAAGCCCAGCGGGTGGTAAGGTTAGGGTTAGATTTTGATTGGCAACTGGGAGCCAGGTTAGCAGGAGCAGTAAAACCGGAATTTCAGGAAGATACTGTCCAGTTGGTAGCTCGGTTAAATGTTCCGAAGTCTCTTAAGGTTCAGCTGTTGGGAGTAACTCAATCAGAAACAGCCATACCTGAGCTAATTAAATACCTGGATGATGACAATTTATACGTGCGAATAAATGCGGCAGAAGCTCTAGGGGAAATAGGGACAGAAGCAACGATTGACCCGTTAATTAAATTCCTCGATGATCCCGACCCATCTGTGCGGATAAGTGCAGCATCTGCTCTAGGGGAAATAGGGACAGAAACCAGGATTGAACCATTAATTAAATCCCTGGATGATCCCGACTATTCTGTGCGGAGGATGGCGGTATCTGCTCTGGGGGAAATCGGGACAGAAGTGGCGATTGACCGGTTAATTAAATCCCTGGATGATCCCGACTATTCTGTGCGGAAGATGGCGGTATCTGCTCTGGGGGAAATCGGGACAGAAGCCACGATTGACCGGTTAATTAAATCCCTGGATGATCCCGACTCATCTGTGCGTGAAAGGGCGGCAGAAGCTCTGGGCAAAATTGGGACAGAAGTGGCGATTGAGCCGTTAATTAAATCCCTGGATGATCCCGACTCATCTGTGCGTGGAAGAGCGGCAGAATCTCTCGGGGAAATTGGGACAGAAATGACGATTGAGCCGTTAATTAAATCCCTGGATGATCCCGACTCATCTGTGCGTGGAAGAGCGGCAGAATCTCTCGGGGAAATTGGGACAGAAATGACGATTGAGCCGTTAATTAAATTGCTAGATGATGATAACTATTTTGTGCAGATAAATGCGGCAGATTCTCTCGGTAAAATTAAGGCAGAAGTAGCGATTGATCCATTAATTAAATCCCTGAATAATCCCGAATCATCTGTGCGGATAAGTGCGGCAGATGCTCTTGGAAAAATTGGTAACAAAGTAGCGATTAATCCGTTAAAAAAATGCCTGGGTGATCCCGAATCATCTGTGCGTGAAAGTGCAGAATATGCTCTAAAAAAAATCGGGCAGAGAAGCCAGGATTGACTAGTTAAGTAAATGCCTGGATGATCAGAAACTAGATGTGCGTGGAAGGGGGGCAGATGCTCTGGGTAAAATTGGGACAGAAGGCGATTAACCGATTAATTAGATGCCTGAATGATACCGACCCATCTGTGCGGATAAGTGCAGCAAAAGCTCTGGGCAAAATTGGGACAGAAGTGGCGATTGACCCGTTAATTAAATCTCTGGATGATCCCGACCCATCTGTGGCTACAAGTGCGGCAGAGGCTCTGGACAAAATTGGGATAGAAATGGGGATTGAACTGTTAATAAAATGCCTGGATAATGATAACTCATATCTACGTGTAATGGCGGCAGAAGCTTTGGGTGAAATTGGTACAGATGCTACTATTCCTAAACTGATTAATCTACTGAAAAACGAAGAGTTTGCAGCAACTCTTGCAGCAACTAATGATCAAGATACTTTTCAGAAAACCATTAAAGCCCTTGAAGCCAGTCAAAAGCGCTACCAATTTTACAAGGTAATCGATAATCCCACAGCTACTCCCAAACCCGATAGCCCTGAACCAATTACCACTCAAACCATATACATCCTCCACCTCTCGGACCTCCACATCACCACCCCTGACGAAGCTAAAAATTGGTCAAACCAACTCGCCCAAGACCTCACCCAAGACCTTAAAATCCCTCATCTTGATGCTCTTATCCTCTCCGGTGATATCGGCAATGAGTCTACTCCTCAAGAATACAAAGCTGCACAACACTTTCTCGACAACTTTCGCAAAGACTTCCCCCTAGACCGGAAGCAAATTGTTCTAGTTCCCGGTAACCATGACCTCAACTGGGAACTAGCAACAGAGGCTTATGAGTTATGCGATCGCACAAAAGACCATGATAAACTCCAAGACAGTGACTACATCAAAGTCACTGATCAGGTGATTCGAGTCCGAGACGAAGCCAAATACCAACAACGCTTTGCCCACTTCAGTCAATTCTATCAAGCCATCAAAGGTCAACCCTATCCCCTCGACTATCGCGAGCAAGGGATTATCGACCATTTCCCAGATCAAAAGTTGCTGATCCTAGGACTAAATTCCGCTTGGCAACTGGATCACCACTTCACAGACCGTGCTAGCATCCACCCAAATGCTCTGACCAAAGCCCTGAGCGAGATTCGCAACTCAGACTACGGCAAGTGCCTGAAAATAGCGGTTTGGCACCATCCCCTGAATAGTAACGGAAGCGATAGGATTATCGACCAAGGATTCATCGAACAACTGGCCCAAGCTGGATTCCGGTTGTTCCTCCACGGACATATCCACAAAGCTGAAACCAGCCTTTTCCGTTACGACCTCAGTCCAGGTGGGCGCAAACTCAATGGAATTTGTGCTGGCACCTTTGGCGCACCGACCCTTGAACTAAGAACTGGTTATCCCTGGCAATATAATCTACTGAAAATTAACGGTAATCAGCTCACTGTCCGCACTCGCCGTCGGGAAGAAGAAAATGGTGCTTGGAAACCTGATTCACGGTGGACTCAGGGTCCAGGACAAGATGCTAAAGATCATTATTCCATTGAGTTGTAGGAAGTCGGGAGTGATGTTGTGCCAATAGCTGCTCAAATTCCTCCAGGGAGTTACTCTCAAGAGAGTGATCAATCAGCTGTTTCAACACAGAGATATCTTCTATGGCATTAATCTCTGCCACCAATTCCGCTGATACCGATTCAAAGTGATTTTGTAAAATTTTAACTACTGTCTCTTGTAAGCCTTCCCGATATTCTTGAAGTCCTTGTTGAAGTCCTTGTTGAAATCCTTGTTGAAATCCTTTTTCAAAACCCCTCTTCATTGCCCTTTCTTCGACTCGACTAATTAAAGGCATCTGTCTTTCCTCCTGATAACGTTCAAGTTCTTAATTCAGCTCCTCTTGTAACTATTCCGGTCAAGCCATGATCTAGTCAATACAGTGGCTGCAAGTGATTAATTCGATGGTGGGCAGTGCTTAGCAACATCCGCCCAGCTGATTTGATCTGTTTGATGCACTGCCCACCCTACATCAACTTCTCAACTATTCCGGTCAAGCCATGATCTAGTCAATACAGTGGCTGCAAGTGATTAATTCCATGGTGGGCATTGCTTAGCAACACCCGCCCAGGTAATTTTATCTGTTTGATGCACTGCCCACCCTACATCAACTTGGTGGAACGGGCATCTTGCCCGTTTCCATACTCTTCAATTCTCCTGACTAACCTGATGTTGTGCCAATAGCTGCTCAAATTCCTCAAGGGATTTACTCTTAAGAGAGTGATCAATCAACTGTTTCAACACAGAGATATCTTCTATTGAATTAATCGCTGCCACCAATTCCGGTGATACCGATTCAAAGTGATTTTGTAAAATTTTAACCACTGTCTCTTGAAGTCCTTGTTTAAGTCCTTGTTCCAGACCCCTCTTCATTGCCCTTTCTTCCACTCGACTAATCAAAGGCATCTGTCTTTCCTCCTGATAACGTTCAAGTTCTTGATTCAGCTCCAGTTCTAACTCTTCCGGTAAAGCCATCATTTGGTCAATACACTGGAACAGCTTCACTATATCGTTTTTACTATAACCTCGTTCAAAAAGTCTCCGAACCAGGTACCACTTCCATCGCTTGCGCTCCATCGGTTGTTTATGGGTAGCTTTGGTCTTCAAATGAGCCATCACCACTACTGCGAAGGGATTAGTACTCGATTCCAACACCTGCCACATTGACTGATAGTTCAGTAATTTAACTATCGGAAATTCTAGACTCAGGCGACAACCTCCCAAGCCATATTCATAGGACGATGGAGACCAAGACGCATTTTCATCTCCCAATACCGCTAAGCTAATCACAGGTTTTTCGTACAGGTCAAATGCCCTGTAATGGTATTGGTACATTCGCTTAGCAAAAGTTGATTCTTTTTGGCTTTGTACCTCTACATGAATCAATACCCAAGTTTCATTTCCACTACAGAGCCACACCTGGAATAATTTATCAGCGATTCTTTTTCCTGATTCGGCTGCACCAACTATTTGCTGTAATTCTGTATCAAGGGCTTGGGGGGTCTGATTCCAATCAATCAGAGTGTGAACTTGGGGAAAACAAAACTGCAAAAATGAATCGAAATAGGCTTGTAATGCTTCTTTCCAAGGATTGTCATAGTCAGCTATTGGTTCGCTCATTTCTATTTTTTACTTCTAGACTAATCCTAAAAACCATCTCATCAAAAAGAGATCACTGCTCTCGTTGCTGTCATGGTATTCAGTGTAGTAAATTGTATAGTAAAATAGCGGATTATGGGGAGATTAATACTAAAATTACTGAAAGCAATTTCTAGGATTTATAAAATAGGTTAAGTCCACAAGTTTATAATTTTAGTAAATAGCTATGCAGCCAGTAAAAAGGGGAGCCAGTTGCTGATATGACTCCCCATCTTCTAAAGTTTCCTGTGTTTAACTATTCCGATCAGGTGACTGGGATCAGAAATGCGATCGCTTTTAGCGATCGGTGTCATCCACTGCCCACCCTACATCGACACTTATCCCTTAGTCTCCAAACTCATCAAAAAACAACCTACGGCTACCTAGGAATAAACCAGGGCTATTGTCTCCAGTGGAAAAAGCAGTGACTCCAAATAAATAAGAACCACTAAACTCAGGATTTTCCTTAGCTCTAACCGAAACTGTAATGGTTTCACCAGGAGCAACCGGTGGATCAAACACAACAGTTACTTGATCCGAGTTAGACGATTCACTTCCCCCAATATTAGCCAAAGTCAGGGATGAGCCACCAGCAAAAGAATCGCCCACAAATGCACGACTCTTTCTCGGATCAAAATTGACTTTCTCGATATTAGTTTTATTCTGGGTAATCGTTACAGCTTGCAAAGACTCTCCAGCATCTTCCGGTAATCTGAGGGTGAATTGGTACGTTGCTGGCACCCTTACTCTAGTAAAGCTCGTAGCTGCCCTAACTAAACGCGGAGCACGATTAAACACAGTCTTACCATTACCGATTTCAATCGTCTTAGCAGGTAAGCCATAAAGAGTAGTTGGTAGCAATATACCCAATAAAAAAGCACCAGAGCCTATAAGACGAGCCTTAGTTAATTCCCAACGTGCTATAGTGTTAGTCATCTGAATCACCTCTAATCAAGAAAGCGTCCGAAAGAAATTGACTATTTAACAAAAAATTGTTAATTAACCAATACCCTTCAAGGATAACTACTCTACCGGACTTAATCTTAAGTATCAGACTCTTCCGTTAAAATTACGTGATATCTACCTTAGAAAACCATAATAAAACCGAATATAGCTTTGCTCATACCTATTAGATACACAGAATTTTTTACCACTTCCAACTTCCCTACTCCCCACTCCCTACTCCCTAATCCCTATTCCCTTAACGCCAGCCAAACCAACGCATTACTGGCACTAGCAGGTAATAACTCACCCCTAGCCAAAATCCTTGTAATATAGCCAAAATAGCAAAAAAAGTCATCGGGTGATAGAAATCCAGTTTACCGGTTCTAGAAAAGGAAAAGATATTAACCACAAATCCTGCTGGCAATAGATCAGATGACACTAGACCCCCAAATACGCCACCAGTTCCTGCTGCCACCACTAAGGCATGAACAAGATTATGACTGGGTAGCCCTAATCCTAGTACCAGGAGCATTACTGTAACCGCAGTAATCCATGGCAGCAACCCCTGGTCAGGTACATAAGACAGCAATAATAGCGTAGGTACCGTTGCCTGCCACATCAACCATCCCAGGCTATAACCAAAAATACCCATTATCCCTGCCACTAAAAAACGCCGCTGCTGACCAAAGCCTCTTGCAGCCGTCAACCCCCAAGCTGTACCTAAGCCAGCCGCCGCAAACAATAGCATTTCTTGCCACATTGTTATTTGTAGCGAAGGCAAGATCATAGACAGTTCCCCAGAGAGCCAATTTGTCACTTTCTCCCCAAGACTTGTCCAATTCAATACCATAAACCCAACCGTTGCACAAAAAACTCCCCCAAAAGCTCCGAGGAACATCTCCCAGGCACTATCGAGACAGGCTAGTGCGATGGTGATCACTACTGCTAAAAATAAATGTTTTACGGATGTGATCGAGTGAGTCAAGCCTGTCACAGATTGTCTTAGTTTACGGCTAGATAACCCCAGAGCAGCTACCTGATTTCCTTGAGACGAATACACTGGTGCTGAGGAAGGTACTGGTGCTGGGATAGGTTGGTAACTAGTGCTAGGAGTCATACCTAGACGCAGATGAATCTCAATCGTAGTTGTTGGTCTTTGTTGGGGTACTACGCTGAGCATTTCATCCAGCAAGTCCGCCAAGTCATGACTTACCACTGCCTGCTCTCGCCATCGAAATTCACCAGTTACTGGGTCTTGTAAATCCTTCAACTCAATACCCGTCAGTAAATGAATCATGGTTCGGCTCAGGGCATAGAAATCAGCAGCGGGTCCAATTGCTGCACCAGCTATCTGTTCCGGTGGAGAGTAACCTGGAGTAATCAACCGAGTCGAATCGTTCTGAGAAGACTCAGAACCCACACTCAATTGTTTAGCTCCCCCAAAATCAATCGCCACTAGCTCTCCCGTGGTTTCCCGCAGCATTAAGTTTGACGGTTTGATGTCACGGTGAATCACTCCACAACTGTGCAAGACCTGTAAAATTTCTGCTGCCTGGTAGAGCCAGTCCCGCACTAATATCTCTGGACATCCCTGAGGATGATCTGTGAGCATTTGCTCCAAGGTTGAACCGTTGATTTTTTCCATCACCAAACAGTGCAGGTCCTGTGGCTCAAGACCTAGATTGACGACAAAATAGCTATCTTGGTCAACTTTGGGAATGCCTGGATGATCCAGACGTTGCAAAACATCTGCCTCTTGCTGAAATAGCTGCAATACCTTCGGTTTAGTATCTAGCAATACCTTCAGCACCTTTTCTGTATTCGACCGCAAATCCCAAACGGTGTATATGTTGGCAAATCCTCCTGAACCCAAGAGCTGGAGAGGTAAGTAGCGATTCTTGAGCTTTAACTTTGCTCCACAACCATTGCAAAAGTTGTTATCCCTTGGCTGAGGGTAGGGTGCTGGGCAATTGGGATTAATGCAATGAATTGATTCAGCAACAAATAGATGCACAATACAGCTCAAGAGACATTGTGATTTGATTTTATCGAACTGAGGAATTTTCTGATTAGTTATGAGTGGTTTTTGAATTGAAATTTTGATGAAACGACCTTTACGTTTGTCCTAAGCACCACTGGCCGGAAAACTGCCACCGATAAAGTGAATATCACTGAAGGTTTCGATCCACAGACGAGCTCCACAATCAAGAGGGTTATCCGGCTGATACACAATCCTACACGGACCGAGGATTTCTACCTGGTTGCCATAGGTATTGTCGCCACTTCGTTTTACCGAAATCACTGGCAGCCGCTCTTCACGGCTTTTGTGGTTATTGGAGCCAATCCGATTACGATTGACATTAATTTTCGCTAAAGCAGGAGGACGACTTTTACGCCAAGTTCCTTTCGGTCCCCGGTTCTTCTTGGTAATTTGTGGCAGATAGTTGAACAGGGGAATAATCCAGAACTTACCGCTTTTATAAGCACCCCTTACTCTACCGGAGTCAAGCAATTGCCGTAATCGTCGAGGAGAAATACCCAACAGAGATGCTGCTTCAGTAGTCCCAACACACTTGTTCATAAGTTAATTTTCCTCTCACTTCCTTTACTCTTCCGATATCAGTATTATAACGAATCATCAAAGAATTGGCAAGGACACAACCCAGATTTAGGTGTTAGGTTTTAGGTATTAGGTTCTGGGTTTTGGGTTTTGGGTTTATTACTTATTCCTAGTATTTAAACCTAGTTAGGACTTAAGCCTAGTACCTAATGTCTAATCTCTAATGCCTAAAGCCTAAAGCCTAAAGAAATAGACCACTAAAGTACTGGACTACTATGGCCACCTATCCCGGAATTTCCAGCGACGCCTTCAAGCACCCCCTTGACCAACAAGCGGAGCAAGCTTTACGCAGTGTCCCTGGTTTTGACTTAGTTTCTCGTAAGTTTGTGGAATTTCTTTACGAGCGTCCCCAGTTTGTCTATCTTATGGGCAACAGTATCCAAGTCGGACCGCGCCAGTATGCTAATATTTATCACTTATTCCGAGAATGTGTTCGGGATTTAGATGTAAATCCCGAACCAGCCCTATTTGTTAGTCAAAACGCTCAGGTTAATAGCTATGCTTTAGGTCAAGATAATCCTTACATTGTTATCAACACTGGCTTATTAGACTTACTGAATGAAGCAGAAATCCGTACTATCCTGGCTCACGAATTAGGACATATCAAGTGCGGTCACACCATCTTAATTCAGATGGCGATTTGGGCAATGAATGCTGCCTCTATGTTAAGTGAAATGACCTTTGGCTTAGGGAATATCGTCAGCACTGGCTTAATTTTCGCCTTTTATGAATGGCGTCGCAAAGCTGAATTATCCGCTGACCGTGCTGCTTTACTAGTGATAGATGACCTGAAGACTGTGATGCAAACGATGATGAAAGTGTCTGGTGGCAGTGCTAAGCATCTACAGGAATGCAGTCTTGATGAATTTATCCGTCAATCAGAAAATTATCAAGAACTAGACCAAGACAGTCTCAATCAAATCTATAAGTTCTTACTCTATAATGGTGGTATTAATCGTCAATTCCTGAGCCATCCATTTCCAGTTGAACGCATACACTACCTGCGAAAGTGGGCAATTTCAGAGGAATATCGTCAAATTTGTCAGGGTAATTATCAACGTGTTACCAAAAAGGGAGCAGTTGACGTTGACTCGAATCCACCATCGAACAACTCAGTCAATGAAGCGGAACAGTTGCAGCGTCAAATCCAGGAATTGCAACGGGAAATTAATCGCATTAAGAATAAGTAAGAGGGAACAGGGAATAGGGAACAGGGAATAGTGGAAAGAGGTCGTATTCATAAAATTTTGTTAGGTGCGCTCTTACCATTAATAATTAAATTCGCCACGGGTCGCACCTGTTGAATAGGCTAATTTTCCTGTCTTGGAATCAATAGCAGTAGAGTGGGCATCCTGCCCGCCCAAAAATAAGCATGAAACTGGCAAGATGCCATTTCCACACTCAAAAATAAGCATGAAACTGGCAAGATGCCAGTTTCACGCCCGAAAATAAGCATGAAACTGGCAAGATGCCAGTTTCACGCCCGAAAATAAGCATGAAACTGGCAAGATGCCAGTTCCACGCCCGAAAATAAGCATAAAACTGGCAAGATGCCAGTTCCACGCCCGAAAATAAGCATGAAACTGGCAAGATGCCAGTTCCACGCCAGATGCCCATTCCACCGATCGCACCGCTCCCGACTCCCGATTCCCGATTCCCGACTCCCGACTCCCGACTCCCGACTCCCGACTCCCGACTCCCGATTCCCGATTCCCTGCTCCCTGTTCCCTATTCCCTATATTGAGAATACCAGGCAGAGAGTGCTAAGTGATGTACTTCTAACCAAGAGCAGTTATTGTCCTTGGCTAACTTAGCGCAATCTTGGTATTCTGGGTGGACATTCATAATCGTTTTGTGAGGTGAGCGATCGCTCCAAGCCACTTTCACACTAATTTGGCCATACTTAGTCTGTACCTGCTGGATTTCCCGAGGTAAGATCGCTCGTTGCTGAGTTAGACGTCGCACTCCTAAGGTAGTGGTTTCTCGGAATAATACTGCCTGACAGGCGTCTAGATCTTGAGGATGACAGATGACACTGAGCAGGATACCTGGTCGAGATTTCTTCATGCCAATAGCTTGAGTAAACACATCCACAGCACCAGCGTTAAATAACTCTTGGAATACATAGCCAATGGCTTGAGGATTGAGGTCATCAATTTGAGTCTCTAGCACTGAGATAGTTTCTAGGGAAGAGTTAGCAGAAGAAGAGTTAGCAGAAAGGGGTGACTGGTGTAAGGTTGGTGGGGGTAAGTTTGACGGTTTAACCTTGAACTTGCTAAGCTTGAAGGCTTCTGACGATTCACCAATCCACAATCGCAACATATTGGGAATGGGTAATTGTCGAGAACCAGCACCATTACCGATTTTTTGGATAGTCATTGCTGGTGGTGAACCAAAGCTAGTGGCTAAGGTAACGGCAATCGCTGCTCCCGTTGGTGTTACTAATTCCCGCTCAATCCCATTACTGTAAACTGGCACCTGACGGGATTCCCACAATTTCAGTACTGCTGGTACTGGCACCGGTAGGCGACCATGAGCTGCCCATACTGTCCCACCACCAGTGGGCAGTGGAGAACAATAGATTTGGTCAATTCCTAGCCAATCTAAGCCTAAGCAAGTACCAACTATATCGATAATGGCATCAGTAGCGCCTACTTCATGGAAGTGAACTTTTTCTGGGGAAATACCATGAACAGCTCCTTCGGCTTCTGCTAGTTTCCGGAAGATAGCAAGAGTCCACTGGGATACTCTTGAGGGTAATTTTCCTGCTGTAATTAATTTTTCTATGTCTGGTAAGTGTCGTGTGGGATGATGATGATGATTCTGCTCAGGTGTATTGATCTCTGTTATGCCTGACCTGTGTTGATGGTGGTGTTTATGGCCGTGTTGATGGTGGTGTTCATGGCCGTGTTCCTGTTGATGGTGATCATGCTTATAGTTTTGATCTAGTAAATCTACATCAACTTTGGTTGCCAACTGACCATTGTGGTGTACTTGGCTAAGTCTTAAGTGATACTCTTGCTCAATTCCGAGTGCTGCTAGCTTTTCCACTAAATATTCCCACGGTACACCCGCAGAAACTAGTGCTCCTAGGCACATATCACCAGCAATTCCAGTGGGACAATCTAAGTAAGCTAGCTTTGTCATTCTAGATCCTATTGATTAAGACAAATTAATTAAAACAAATTAATTAAAACAAATTAATTAAGACAAAAGGATTTGGAGCAATTCATCCTCCACAAACCCTACAGGTCTAGATCAGGGAATTATGGCCAGATCTTGCTAACTATACTGACCTCTGAGTCAGAAAAAGCCAAACTGGCAACACACTTAGGTGGCAGTAGTTTTTAATCCTTTGGCAGAACCGTTTCTATGTCTGGCCTTGGTGAATTTTCCCAAGGTTAGGCTTTAGCAATTCAATATTGAGGAATTCAACAATATTTATGGCTACTATTTATACTATCCATCCGGAAACACCTCAAATACGTCGAATAGAGAAAATAAGAGAGTATCTCGAAGATGGTGCAGTGATGCTCTATCCCACTGACACTGTCTATGCAATTGGTTGTGATTTACATGTGAAGTCCGCAGTGCAACGAGTTAGGCGTTTGAAGCAACTATCCAATGATAAACCCCTGACGTTTTTGTGTTCGTCTCTGTCCAATATTGCTAAATATGCTCGGGTAAGTGATCCAGCTTACCGAATTATGAAGCATTTGATTCCCGGACCGTATACGTTCTTGTTACCAGCAACCAAGTTAGTACCTAAGCTGGTGATGAGTCCCAATCGTAAAACTACTGGTATCCGAGTCCCAGATCATAACGTTTGTCAGGCGTTGCTTTCAGCTCTAGGTCATCCAATTATTTCTACCTCGGCTCATCTACCCAATCAGGATGGTGACACTCCGACGGTGGGATTGGAACCGGCTAAACTATTTGATGCTCTCGATGGTCTCGTAGACATCATTGTGGACAATGACTTAGAACCGGGATTTAAAGTCTCAACTATCCTCGACCTGACTGGTTCAGAACCGATGATGGTGCGGCAGGGTTTGGGATGGGATAAAGCGATCGCTTGGATTTAGCTAGTGCTTTAGCTAGTTATTTAGCTAGTGATTAACTAGTCAGCTCAGGTTGGGTCATGAGAGTATCAAGCACCCTATGACTACAAGAAAACGTTAGTCGTTTACGGAAAAGTCATCACTAGTTCAGTCAGTTTCTGGATTGACCACTCCTCAGGTTTTGGTCATCCTGAATCAGCTTGATGCTGGAAAGTCTTGAACGCTATATCTAGTAAGGATTTCAGCCTTAGGTAATCCGACGGAAACTACAGGAGTGCTGGGGGTCACAACTAGTCAGCTTAGAGTAGTCACACACTCACCCGACCAGGGCTAGACTCACGAGTCTACATTTAGGGTGGACAAGGACAAAGGACAGCGGACCACTCCAAGGTTTGTAGATCACATTCACACACATTTCCTCTGTTGCTTGTTTCATGGCAATTCTGTGAATCTATTTTTGGGGGCAATACCATGCAAGTCAAAACTGTTACTAATAATCAAAATTCCGCTACTAATAATCAGGCTCCGGAAATTACTCTAGATCATCAAACCCAAAACTTGACCCAGGTCTTAGTGGAGGAAATCCAGTCGGAAATTGGAGCTAAATCCAGGAGTATTCAAGCGGTTGCCCACCGGATCACCTTGGAGGTAGAACGGATTTGCACTAAGAGCGATCGCATCCAGAATTCCGGTGAAATTGATACTTGGAAGTTTAATCTAGCACGTCACCGACTGCACAAATGTCTTTCATACTACAAACTAGGTTCTCGGCAGGGTCGTGTCGAACTCCATAGTAACCTCAGTACCATGGTTTATCGCCATGTGGCACCGTCCCAATCTCAGTTAAACTTTTCCGCTCGATACAATTTGATTGAGGACTTTTTACAGGACTTTTACGCTGAGTGCCTCAAAGCTTTCCGCCGGGAAAATCCTGTGGATTCTGACTACACTCCCCGTACCCAGCTAGAACTAGCGGAGTACATGGGCTTTAGTGAGCAATATGCTAAGCGGCGCATTACCCTACGTGGTCGCGGTAGCCAGCAGTTGATTGTACTCAGAGCACAAAGCTTTGCCCGACGGCAGCCTAATGAAACCCCTGTGGATATTGAACAGGCTGTGGAGTATGGTAGGGATGAAGAAGCCCAAGAGCACAACCGTTCAGCTACTGCACAACAGGTACGCTCAAACCTGATTGAGAAAACCATTGACCCCAGCGATGCTGTTTTACGCGATCGCATTATCTCCGAGTTGATCAAATACCTAGAGTCTAACGGTCATAATGACTGTGCTGATTATCTGGTGCTAAAGCTGCAAGACCTGGCTGCACCAGAGATTGACGAAATCATGGGTCTAACACCCCGTCAGCGGGATTATCTACAACAGCGCTTTAAGTACCATGTAGAAAAGTTCTCTCGTTCAGCTCAGTGGAAACTGGTACACCAATGGCTAGGAGCAGACCTGGATCAAAAACTAGGGATGTCATCGAAGCAGTGGGAGGTCTTTGTGGCCCAACTCGATAGCCAACAGCTAGCGTTACTGCCCCTCAAACAGGCGCAAAAGAGTGATCAAGAAATTTCCAAAGCCCTCAAGTGTACCCAAAAACAAGTGCAAAAGCGCTGGACTAAGGTTTTGGAACTAGCTTGGAAGACTCGTAACTCAGAAATTCGCCATGGCAATTAGACTTACATCTCCTTCTGGAACTAAGTAAGGAGGAGAGTTAGGTAAAGCTTAAGTAGTTAAGCCAACACCGACAAAGTATTAAGTTTGCTAAGGTTATGTTAACAACTGAAAACTCGTACCGCGTATTTCTATTTATTTTTATTCTAGGTTTTAGGCTAATGGAGTTCGGGATTAGGTACAGCAGGGGCAGTTGACAGCCTCCGTTCTCAAGTCGGGGCGCTTCATATGCTTGTCAGAAGCATAGAGCGATTTAACCTAGAGCGATTCAACCTAGAGCGATTCAACCATTGGCCTAGACCCTTAAAAGTATTTCGCGGCTGCAGATCCAATCTGGTCAATCAACCAATAGTCATTACAGTAAGTATCTATGGTAGTCAATATTGCTCAAGGGTCTGCTTCACCAAAGATAGCAGCAAAAAATCAACAAGCTCTCCGGCAAGTGTGGGAAACGATTGAGCCTGATAGCTGTCCCTATCGCTACAATTTCCATATGCACACGATTTACTCTGATGGTCGGCTCAAACCGGAAGAGTTGATCAAGCAAGCAATTAACATTGGTCTTAAGGGACTTGCCATCACCGATCACCACTCCGTTAGTGGTTATCAAGTTGCTCAAACTTGCATAGAAAAATGGCAGCAGGAGCCATCTTTCTGTGATTCATTACCCCACTTCTGGACTGGTGTCGAAATTACCGCCAACCTCCTGGATGATGACATTCATATCCTTGGCTATGCTTTTGAGCCAGAACATCCTAGTTTAAAGCGCTATTTCACTGGAACCGCACCGACCGGTGATCATGCTGAGGCTGGTGCAGTGATTGATGCTATCCATCAGGCCGGTGGTTTAGCAGTGTTGGCTCATCCAGCCCGTTACCGTAAGTCAGCAGATGAGTTAATTACTGCTATAGCCAACTTAGGGATTGATGGTGTTGAAACTTACTATGCCTACACCAATCCTGAACCCTGGCAACCTAGTCCAAAACAAACTAAACAGGTGAAGCAGTTGAGTGCTACCTACAATCTATTTAATACCTGTGGCACTGATACTCATGGGTTAAGCTTGCTCAAGCGTATTTGAAAGAAAGATCTCATTAGACTCCTTTGCTTGTAGTTAATTTAGGGAGCAGGGAGCTTCGGAGCAGCGGATCTGGGCAGAAATAAGAGATAACTTCGGAATAGGTAAAAAATCCTGGCTAAGCAGGTGCGCAAAATTAATTACACATTTTCCCAAACTCAAAGTCTTACAATGTAAAGGTTACAGAGATTGGGAGTAGGTAATTAATTCTGCGATCGTTGCTTATATATCAGTTAGCAGCTTTGCCATCAAAAGAAGAACAATTTCCCCCCAACCCATCCACAATGGCACAGGTATTGCTAGTCATCATGCCAATATAATTTCCAGTATCACTCCCTTTTTCTCCTAGACCATCAGCCAATAACTTTTGGTCTGAGAGTTTAACCTTTGCTTCTCTGGCGACAGTGCCAATAACCTTATCATTTGCTGTTACTTCGGCGAAAATTGTTGGTACCTTACTTTTCTTAATCTTCTGTACCAGTTCTTTCACCCGTGCTGCTGTCGGTGCTTCTTCTCCGCTAATCCCTTGCAACGCATCAGAATGAGAAAAACCGTAAGCGTTAATGTAGTACCCTAGGCCATCATGGGTAGTAATTAGTTGGCGTTGCCCTTTGGGTATGGTGGCAACTTGTGCTTTGACCCAAGCATCCAACTGTTCAAGCTTTGTGGTTAGCTGTTTGGCATTCTTAGCATACAATTCCTGATCATCTGGGTTAAGTGCTGCCAGTTGGCTACGAATTACTTCCACCATCTTGATAACATTTTGGACATTATGCCAAATATGGGGGTCGGGCTCTAGTTCCTCATCACTGTGAGCTGATCCTGTCTTTTCTTCCTCATGGTCATGGTCATGGTCATGGTCATGGTGATCATCATGGTCATCCTTATGGTCATCATCATGGTCATCATCATGGTCATCCTTTTCTTGCTCGTGATCATGGTGGTGATGTGCTTCCGCCATAATTGGATTAGGCACAGCTTGATCATGCACCGCTATTTTAGGAGCTGGTGTATTAGTGGCTTGAACTAATTTAATAACTTCTGGTTCAAAGTCGTAGCCACCGTATAGAACTAGTTGAGCTTGCTCTAGGGATTGGCGAGCTAAGGTCGTAGCTTTGTAGGTATGAGGGTCTTGACCTGGTTCAATCAGACAGGTCATATCAATGGTATCTTGGGCAATTTCTGTTGTTAAGTCACAAAGCACACTGTAGGATGCTACCACTAGTGGCTTCTCCCTTGACGATGTTTCGGTGCTTTGACTACAACCACCTAGTGCTACCCCAAAGGCGAGAGCACCACTAGCTAAGAGCGTCCGAAGTTTAACTGGTAAGGGCTTCAGCATAGATCAACCCGCTTAAATTAGTAGCTATCAAGAACAAGAATCATTTTACAAGGCTTAGGCTGAGAACGACAATCACTTGCAAACATGCTACACTATGATAGTGGTAGTCATTTTCACAAAACCTAATGTTAGAAGTCCATAACCTAGGAGTCTGTTACCGAGACACTTGGGCTATTTGTGATATCTCCTTTTCCCTCCAGCCAGGACAATTAACTGGCTTACTCGGACCCAATGGTGCTGGCAAAAGTACTATGGTTAAGGCGATGCTGGGACTGATTCCAGCAGTGAAGGGGGTAGTGAAATTGGCAGCCCGTCCCCTCAGGAGTCAATTAAAACGAGTCGCTTATGTTCCTCAGCGATCGGAAATTGATTGGGATTATCCGATTACGGTATGGAATGTAGTCATGATGGGTCGTACAGTCCACACCGGTTGGTTTAGGTCTCCTAGTCGCCAATCTAAGGAAATTGTTAAGAATGCGTTAGAACGGGTGGGCATGTTCGAGTATCGCCACCGTCAAATTGGCGAACTCTCTGGTGGACAGCAGCAGCGGGTATTTTTAGCGCGGGCTCTAGCTCAACAAGCGGAGTTATTATTTTTTGATGAGCCATTTGTCGGCATCGACAAAAAGACGGAAGAGATTATTTTTGAGGTTTTTAGTGAACTTAAATCCCAAGACAAAACGTTACTAGTGATCAGCCATGACTTAGGAGAAACCTTAGCTAATTATGATCAACTCCTGTTATTGAATAAGCAACTGATTGCTGTGGGTTCAAGGGCCCAAGTGCTGACACCAGAAAACCTGAGCAAGGCTTATGGTAAGGTGATGACTTTGCTCACAGATTGAGGGCTGAGTGTTGAGTGCTTAGTTCTGAGTGCGGAGTGCGGAGTGCGCTAACTCGGTCAGTCCCAAAGTTGGAGAGTCATACCTGTTAGGGTTCATTGTTCACCAATGAACCCAACCTAATATATACTGATCCTTGCTGGGCTGGAAAATTGATCAAGCAGGATATCACAGGACTCATGACTGACTCTCAAACTGGTCGGATGTTGCTTTCCCATAATTTTGAACTATCAGACGATAGTTTTCCTGAACTAAACCGGGAAGAATTTACTCAGGTATTTGCTGAAGGATTAAGTAACTATCCATCCTTAAAGTGTCGTAAATTAGATCATCCCCATTGGATGGTTGAAATTTTATTCCCTACTCAAGAGTTTACCCCACCTCAAGTTGGAGAATTGTGCGCTAAAGCTCTAGACGAGAAGCGGATTAGTCAAAAAAAGGGAGATTTTCTGCCAGATATCTTAATATTAGGAGGTTTAAAGAAAACTCCACCCTTAAGTAATTCTCCTGATACTCTCCAAACGGGAGAATGGGGAGTTGATGTTGTAGAAACTACCTCAGCAGCTCAATTTTTAACAGCCCTAGGATGGGAGGATAAAACAGCTGGTAAAACCATCGACAATGTTTTCAAGATTGAAAAAAGGAATAATGCTGCATCCTAAATTTACAGCAGTTTTAATTGAGTGATGTAAAAATTATTGGGTTTTAGGGAGCAGGGAGCAGGGAGCAGTATCAAATAGTTTGGATAATTTTTGGTATTATTAAAAATCCGCAAGTAAGATTCTTAATGATATATTTATATAGCAATTATCTATGCCATGAGGTACAAAGGTATCCCCCTAAATCCCCCTTATAAAGGGGGACTTTGAGATTGAAAAGCGTACCTCATAAATCCTATAAACGCTATAAATGCTATTGACACTTAATAAAAATCTCCCCATCTCCCCATCTCCCCATCTCCCCATCTCCCCATCTCCCCATCTCCCCATCTCCCCACACTCCCTACTCCCTACTCCCTACTCCCTACTCCCTACTCCCTACTCCCTACTCCCTCCTCCCTCCTCCCTACTCCCTCCTCCCTACTCCCTACTCCCTACTCCCTCCTCC
>NZ_JAAHHU010000970.1:0-1858 GCF_010672095.1 Moorena sp. SIO3I6
ATAACCCCATGACTGCTGAACTTATCGTTGAAAAGAAAAAATTAGAGAATCCACCATTAACAATTCATTATCTAGGCGATCGCGTCCTGCGTCAGCCTGCCAAGCGGGTTGCTAAAGTAGACCACAACATCCGAAAATTAGCTGAGCAAATGCTGCAAACCATGTACAGTGCAGATGGTATCGGTTTGGCAGCCCCTCAGGTCGGGATTAATAAGCAAATAATTGTGGTTGACTGTGAACCTAATAACCAAGACAACCCACCGCTGTTGTTAATTAACCCAGAAATCAAGAGTTTTGGTAGCACCCCGTGTGATGGCCAGGAAGGTTGTTTGAGCATCCCCGGTGTATATTTAGATGTCACCCGTCCAGACGACATTGAAGTAGCCTACAAGGATGAGAACGGACGCCCTAGAACCTTAAAGGCGAATGGATTACTATCTCGCGTCATTCAGCATGAGATAGACCATCTTAAAGGAGTGATGTTTGTTGATCGGGTGCAAAATGGTCTAGCCTTGACTGAAGAACTGAATAAGCACGGGTTCTCACCCCAAGCGGTGAAACCAATTAAATAACTATACCAATCTGATTTTATTTGTGCAACCTCTGGTGAGGTCGTCATAGGGTGATGGAAAAGACTATAACAACCTGTTCTTGTTCAATTTTCAATTACGATTGCTATAGTCACAGTTGCTATAGTCACAGTAATATTTATACTCCCTTAACTTTCTACAATTTCCTGAACTGTGACTGCTCTTATAAACTTGATATGAAGTCCGGTTAATCACTTATAATAGGGTTTATCGGATCGGTATAAATTTAAAATTGGCAATTGTCAATCTTCAATGCTTAATTAACTAACACCCAAGCATGATAAATACTAAAACGCACTAAATATGACCTATTACTTAGAGGTTAGGTCTAATTGATTGGCCCACAGCTAATTTCAATCTTATGATTTCTGATAATAATCTTTAACAAAAAAGCTTATGATGACTCCAAAAAGTGCTCTATTTTTGATGATTGCCTGTGTGGCTGGGATTGCGGCTGTGGGTTCAATTTTTGAACTTTCCTATGGTGACCCCGAGTTAGGTAAGTTGGTGACTGGAATTATCCTCGCTGCTAGTATTCCTATTGGTGGTCTCTCTTTCTACCTAGCGGTGCTTGATGCCAGGGCGAATATCAAGGGCTAATGATATTTTAAAAAATAGTAGTGAAATTCGTTTGGTGGTGCAATTCCTTTGCTAGAAACCATCGTAAACCGTGGGTGATTAGGATCCAAGGATATACAAAAATGATTGGACAACTGATCACTATCCTGGTGATGTTAA
Organism: Moorena sp. SIO3I6; assembly: GCF_010672095.1. NCBI lineage: Bacteria > Bacillati > Cyanobacteriota > Cyanophyceae > Coleofasciculales > Coleofasciculaceae > Moorena > Moorena sp. SIO3I6. The sequence continues at coordinate 1,329 of NZ_JAAHHU010000970.1, forward strand.
TGCAGCCAAAGTAATCCAAAGCCTCTGCTAAGGCGACCGTTGGGCATTTGGGAAGTATGCGAGCGATGCAGCGCGGTCTTGGGGAAAGAAAACCCCCACTCGCGCTTTGCATGGCTGACAGGGTGGATGTTTCCTATATCTGTGTTGATCGAGAGATCTGCAAAGGAAAGAAACGTTCTTGAAACTAGAATCCCCTGCCGGATTAGCATGGGGAGTGTGATTGAACCTCCCCACCCTAAGAGGGATGGGGATTCCCAGGCACAGCCGTGGGCGACTGTTATCTCCATGGGCGTGACTTTCCCGCGCACCGAACGCGCCCCGCGTGGCCTATGGCCAGGGTAGCTGAGTAGGGTCAATACCCAGTTTTTTTGAGACCCTTACTTTTTATATTAACACTATTTGAGAGGGAAAATTCATCCTCAGAGACGAAACCTTAGGATAGTGGAGCCTTAATCAAAAAGTTTTAACCCTTTTATGAATAGCCGACTAACCATAAAGGCTCCACTATCCTTACGGTAACTTTAAGACCT
>NZ_JAAHHU010000971.1:0-1855 GCF_010672095.1 Moorena sp. SIO3I6
AGACTCTGTTACAAGAGTGATCAATTGCAGGAGTAATCAAAAGGGTAGGGCATGATGCTTGCCCCCCTTTGCCAAAATATTTGCTTATACCAACAGGAATTACCCAGTCAGTCCTGTCCACACATATCAAAAAAATTCAGGGAATTCTGGGAGATTGTGTGGGTAAAGATCAAGAGAAGCAGATTGAAGATAGCCTCAAAAACGCTGATATAAAAGATATTTCTTTGATCAATCAACCCTCTGTATTAATGGCTCCTGTTATTAGTGGTACCCGTAGTGCAGTTCCTGTTCCATTCATCGCTGATTTAGTAGACAGACTTGGTTTCGGGGTGTTACCCAAACCCAAACAAACCTATTGCTTGATTAAAAATAGCCGTTTATTTAATCTTACTGCTTTAATTAGCTTCAGTAAGGATAAGATTGCTCAAGAAGCTGGAACGGTACGTTGGCTACAACAGAATTTACCAAATAATCCCTTTCCACTCATTGATGAGAAACTTCCTGGTAAGCATTTGACTCCCCTCGGTTGGCTCCGGGGAAATGATCAACTTGCGGATACGGTTATTCAAGTTATCACAAAACTAGCTGATCGAGTCTAAGGGAGCAGGGAACTTCGGATCAGGGAATAGGGAACAGGGGGAAGAGTATCGGAAGTGTGGGAAGTGTGGGGAGATGGGGAGATGGGGAGATGAGGAGATGAGGAAGGGGTCAACCTACAACCTCTAACCTCTAACCTCTAACCTCTAACCTCCAACCTGCAACCTCCAACCTCCAACCTTCAACCTCCAACCTCCAACCTCCAACCTCCAACCTTCAACCAAATAACCTCCAACCAAATAACCTTCAACCAAATAACCTCCAACCTCCAACCTCCAACCGCTAAAAGCTGTCCCATTGTAGTAAGATGGAAAAAGTAAAGAATTGTTAAAATCAACGAACCATTAAATTCATGGCTATTTTTCGTCAGTACATTGCTCCCCTACTGGCACTACTAGGCTTCTTAATTGCCCTGTTGGCAGTCAGTTCTCGGATCTTTTTACCGAACGATATGCTAGCCCCTGCACCGATTGAAGACGTTGACGCTGCCAGCATTCAAGCACCAGTATTCGCTCAGCTGGTTGTTAACCAAAATTTCGCGAAAATTGGTGAGTAAGCCATTGTTAGCAGGCTACCAGCTACGCCTGGGAACGGGACGAGAACGGGCAATTTTGGTAAATTTCATGGAGTTAACTTACCAAGAGCTTTTTCCGGAACAAAATGATTTTTCTCACCTGGCGAAGACTGTTAAACAGTACTTTTCCAGAGAAACCCCCCTGTGGTGGGTTACAGTAGCAGATGGGAAGGTTTCTAGGAAAGGCTCTATTATAACTCATCCCTTGCCGGTGGGTTGTCTGTGGATGGGCAATGGGGTTGATCAGGTAAATGGCGATCGCTATACTTATATCTTTTTACTTTACGTCATGCCAGCACACCGCCGTCAAGGCATTGGTTCAGCACTGATGCAGCACGCTGAAGCTTGGGCAAGGGCAAGAGGCGATCGCCAACTTGGATTACAGGTGTTTCAATCGAATCAAGTCGCTTTGAACCTTTACCAGCGACTGGGTTTCCGCACCCAATCTCTGTGGATGGTTAAACCATTGCACAGAAAATACTAATTATGAAACTGGTAGAATCAGGCAAGATAAGGTAGGTTATCAGGCATGTATGAAGATGATGATCTGAGTTTATTGGATAATACGGCTTTACTAGAAAGCCCTTTAGATGACATAGAGCCGATTGAAGATGAGTTAGAAGCTTCCAAACCTGATCCAGAGGAAATGCTGGCTCTGTTAACGGCACCGGAAAGCCAACAACG
>NZ_JAAHHU010000972.1:0-1853 GCF_010672095.1 Moorena sp. SIO3I6
TATCAAGAATCCCCGTCCTTCCAGGGCGGGGAGTGTCAAACCAACTAATCAGGCAACAGAGTCAGCAATTGGGGAAATGTCCCAGCCCCATGGGGAAGTTGAACCGATTGTGGGCGAGACGGTGACATCATCTGTTGCGGTGGAAGAACTGGAGAGTGGTGTTGGTGAGGAAGTGCAGGAGGTAGTGCGATCGCTACAGCACTCAGAGTCGGTTCCTGTTGCAGCTACTTCTGAGGAGAAGTTAGAAGTCAACAATGAGGCATTGCTGAGGGGCGGGATGAATAGGAGTGGGGTGGGCATCTTGCCTGCTCGGAAATTGAAACAGGCAAGATGCCTGTTCCACCAAGATGCCTGTTCCACCAAGATGGCCATTTCACCAAGATGCCCGTTCCACCAAGATGGCCATTCCACGGCCAGATGCCCACCCCACAAAACTATCAAAATCATCCCGCATTTATACAATGCCATAGCGGGTTTATCTTTTTTGATCACAATTTGCTCAAATTTCCATCCGGTAAAGCTTACAGGCCGGCCTTGCTTAATAATGGAATGATTTTAAGAGTGAGGTAGAATAGGCATCTTGCCTGTTCGGCGGGTCCCATCTGTGGAATAGGCATCTTGCCTGTTCGGCGGGTCCCATCTGTGGAATAGGCATCTTGCCTGTTCGGCGGGTCCCATCTGTAGAATAGGCATCTTGCTTAGGTGCGCTTGACCTATTAAGAATTAAATTCGCCACGGGTCGCACCTGTGGAATAGGCATCTTGCCGTGGAATGGGCATCTTGCTGTGGAATGGGCATCTTGGGTGGAACTGGCATCTTGCCATGGAATGGGCATCTTGGGTGGAACTGGCATCTTGGGTGGAACTGGCATCTTGCCAGTTTCATGCTTATTTCCGGGCGGGCAGGATGCCCACTCTACTCCTATTCATTCAAAGACTGACGCAACGCCTACAGGTCTTTGTGTCACCCCCTCAGACCTTGGGGCTGACCACTGACGACTGACGGCTGAATACTCGCCCATCGCTTTTCTTTTTTAGGGAATGCGATCGCTTTTCTTTTTTAGGGAATGCGATCGCTTTTCTTTTTTAGGGAATGCGATCGCTTTTCTTTTTTAGGGAATGCGATGCTCTGAGCCGCTACGCGAACGCTTTTCTTATTTATGGAATGAGGGTGCGATTGGCCGTAGGCCACGCTACGCGAACGCTAATTATCAAAAATTCAGATATTACCCTCTTAGATCGTCTTTAGATTGAAAGGTGGAAAACAAAAACCCACCTGATCAAATCCAAAGTTACAGTGAAAAAAGGATGAAAATTATGAAGCGTAAAATCAAAGTGTTTACAGCTTTCCTTCTGGCTGTAGTGCTTGCTTTCGGTTCTCAAGTCGCATCTGCTTTTGCAGATACCCCTAACCCTAACCGTTTTCAAATAACGCAAGGTCAACAACAGACAGTAATCCTTGATCCAACGAAAACAAGCTTTCATGCTGAATATTCCAATGAGTCAGACCAGACTCAGGGGATAGTTAAAGTAGAGGCAAACTTTTGTGACCAAACAACAATAATTGACCCAAACGCTTTCTTCCAAGGGGAAACTTACGATTGTGGCCAGACAGCCGAGGCAATTTTTAAGAATATCGCTTCCCCAACCATTTCGGTCTTGGTGAGTCAGTAACTCTAGCCCCAATTCAAAAGCCCATTGAACTTAAACTATGCAGCAGTAAGAGTCAGTAGCAAGCATTAAAATCGATAGCTAGTTGCTAGATTATCAAAACTGTGTAGTAGGTAATAGTCAAAGTAAGGGAGGTTATTATAACCTCCCTCTCTATGTAAAAAAATGGCGTTGCTGTTCCCC
>NZ_JAAHHU010000973.1:0-1852 GCF_010672095.1 Moorena sp. SIO3I6
CTTCGATTACCCTGACCGGAGGCTCCCCTACACGACGCTCTTCCGATCTCCACAGGGAATAGCAGGTCTACCAGAAGAGGTTCATCACTACTTTGAAATTGCTGTAGATAAGTCATCCTTTGCCGAAGCAATTATCAGATTTTTGTCCGATCCTTTCAGAGATAATGTTAATCCAGGTGTACTTGAGGAATTGTTTGGTTATAAAGCAATAGCAGGGGTTATTTCGGAACTAGATTCTATTGTTTCACTTTCCAAGTCTAACCAGTTAGCTCGATCTAAATCTTGATATACCAGTTATTAATTGGGTGAGGGTCTACGCCCTTGGAGTTAATGGGAGTAGGGATTAGAGGTTGAAAAAAATGACTTGACCTCATAACTAGGAAAAACGCGATCTCGCTCCATCTAAATATTGATAGTTTTTATACTATTTTAGAGTTTAGTGGTGATTAAATTTTAGTTAGCATTTTAGTTATCATGGTTGATCATAATTTAGATTTTAATAAAATACCACTAAAAATTGATTAAAACTAAAACTATTAACTATAAATTAACTGAAAATATAAAGAAATATAAATGAGGAAACAACGTTTAATTACTAATACCAGCTACTATCTTAGCTCGTGGTTTTTGAATCACTGGCAAGTTGGCAAACGCCCAATTTTGATATTAGGTCATGGTCGCAGCGGTACAAGTTGGGTCGGGAAAACATTGTCCACCGCAAATCGTGCTATATACTACTACGAGCCATGTAATCTAGATATTACTGGAAAAGGTAACATGGATACATGGTTCCGATATACACGACCTGGTGAGCGAGATGACTTGCTTGAAAATGCTTTTGATAATGTCTTCAAAGATCTACCTTTTGGAGGAGGTTGGTACCGAGGTTTCTGGGCTAGAGCACTGCCTAATTATCAAATCATCGTGAAAGATGTAGCATCTCTGATGTCCATCGAGTGGGTTTTCAAGCGCTACAATCCAAAACTATTGGTAATTGTTCGACATCCTTGCCCCACCGTATTATCAGAAATTAACAAAGAAACTCCTGCTGAGCTTTCCCGAGATACTCTATTACATCAATCTAGCTTATTTCAAGATCATCTCGAACCCTACCGTTCAGTGATAGAGGCAGCAAAAACGCCAATAGAAATATTTTCAGCTATCTGGGCAGCAAGACATCGTGTTGTAGCCGATGCATTGTCTCGAAATCCTGAATGGTTATTGATCTTTTATGAGGAATTATGCTTAGACCCTATTGGGAAGTTCAAAGAGCTATTTGAGCAGTTTGAATTGCCATGGAATAGGCGGGTAGAAAACCATGTACTCCAAAGTTCAACTAACAACATACCCGGTCGTTATTCCAAGGTACGTATAAGCAACCAACAAATAAATAAATGGAAACAAACGATGAACCAATCTGAAGTCGAGGTTGTGCGTAATTATGTTAAACTATCCGATCTACCGTTTTATCAGTCTGATCAATTCTGGTCACTAGAAACCTGAGATCGTTTACGTTTTTTTAAAGCTATTAAGTAGTTTGCGGCAGACACCTTGACTGGTAATGGATTTCAAGGTTTAGGTAGTAGCATGCAAGTAACGGCAGCTCTAAAGTTAACCAAAGCTCAATGGAGTAGGTGCAATATGAAAATTCTTGCCCAACCAGCCTTTAAAGATCGTGACAAAAACCCTTATACCTGGCTAGTTTACAGCTACCTAGCTACTTTGGGGGTTGATGTCCATGAGTTTTCTCCTCAAAAATTGCTGATAAATCATTATTCTATCTGGCATCGGCACTGGCCAGAACGAAACTTAAATGAACCTAACTTCTTCAGAGCGATCGCAAAAACATTAG
>NZ_JAAHHU010000974.1:0-1850 GCF_010672095.1 Moorena sp. SIO3I6
CACGAGTCCTGATCGGTTGAACGTATTACCGAGTAATGATTTTAGCTTGCATGTTACCCCCCCATAAAATTAACTCAGTACCTTCATGTTATTTTATATATTGTGGAAATATAAACATTATCCTATCGTAAGGATTCAAGTGTACAGAGAAGGGATGAGGGAAGGAGGTTCGGTTAAATGACCCGATTGAGCCATGAGAGCTTGCTCGTTCGCGTAGCGTGACCAAAGGTCAAAAAATCCATGACTGACCGTTGTTGAAAACGGCAAGTTTGGACTGGTCGTGTAGTAAATTAGCGGTCTGTTGGAAACGTTCTTCAGAACGAGAGCCACCACTCACCTTGCGCTTGGTCACTGCCAAACGTTTTGACCTCTCGGCTAGATTATTATCCGGTGGAACTTGGGGGTGGTCTAAAAAATACCACCATTGGGCAGCCTTCTGTTTGAGGGAGCGCAGTAACTTACCCGCTTCCGCGACCGCCACCGACCACCACGTTTCGAGAGTCAACTGTACCTGAGTTTTGAATCCCCTGACCCACTGTTGGTACTCCGTCTCATCTCCATTCTCTTGCCAGAGCCGATAATGGCGAAAAGCTTCATCGATCAGACTCACGAGCGCTTCTCCAATAGCTCGGTTGTGTAGTCCGGGCTGTTTGATTAACCTCAGAAAGTGACGACTTTGATGGGCGCTTTCACTTCTGTTGATCCTTGACCTCATAACCGTTGTAGACGCGCTTATTCATCAGTAATGAGAACCCCTCGATAGGACGGCCCCAACTGGCAAACCAGTTCCAGGCGAGAGCGAGTATCGACCGCATGAAACAGACAGAATTGGGGATGACTCAAAACCCATAGCCATTCTTTGACTCCCTTGACCGTCGATGGGGGTTTCATCCACGTGAAGATTGGGTTGTTCTCGATTGACCCAGGTAATGATGGCTTAATCGCTGTGATTAGCAGCTGTTGCCAGTCGTTGGTTTGTGTTCACTTAGTCCCGACTCCAATAAAGATTGCTGCCAATTTCCCACAACAGTTCCTGCTGTTTTTCTTTTGGCAAATGTCCTATGTTCCAAGAGGCACCAAGTAATCCTTGCAGCCTACCTCCATAATCTTGTCCGGGGATGATAGAAGTTGGCCACGGTACACTTGTATTCCCCCCACACTCACGACACTGACAATGATGGCGCTGGTATTCTACGATTTCTATAGGGCGCTCGACGAGCTGGGCGACTTGAAGGGTTTCAACTTTGACCGAGGTCGTTTCCTAATGACTCACACCGCAGGTAGAGCATTGTAAAGGACGCAGCATTTGACAGCGGTCTACTCGTCCAAAACCTTTACGAGTCTTTCCTTTGTGTCCGGGCTGTCCTCCAGGTTTTCTTTTGGCTGAAGTGTGGGATTCTGAGGCGAGTGAAGGTTTCTTTTCCGACTTTTTGAGCAAGTCGCTTGATGGCGGTTTGGATGAAGTCTGACTATCGAGGTCTCGGCTGATCACGAGTCGTTCGATTTCGAGGGTGAGCTTCTTGACGCTTAGCCTGCTGTTGCTGATGCTGCTTCCTTTGCTCCAATATAATCTCTACCAGTTCTTCTTATGATAACTGGTCGTATTGAGCCATTTTAGGGGAAAGTCCGAAGCTACACATTCTTTTAGTAATTTGGCGACCCCACCCCAAGCTTTGTCAACCCCCTACCTGAATCCTTACATCAATTCAATATACTAGACTATTGCCAATTTTAGTGTTGAGTATAGCAATGTCTCTGATTGTTGGAACCAGAATCCATAGTGGTGTTGATGGTTATATCCCTGAATTAGGTAAAGTGGAAAATTGGTGTGATCAGGTACTAGAATACGC
>NZ_JAAHHU010000975.1:0-1846 GCF_010672095.1 Moorena sp. SIO3I6
CGTTATGTATGGGCTGTTATGGGGTGGGAGTGTCTCGGTTAGCTCAAGCAGCTGTAGAGCAATCCTATGACAAGGATGGGATTATCTGGCCAGTTGCGATCGCACCCTACCATGTGATTATCACGATACCCAATGTGGGAGATACCCAGCAGATGGCAGCAGCAGAAAAACTTTACACTCAACTCAATCAAGCAGGTATCGAAACCCTGCTTGATGACCGCAACGAACGAGCTGGGGTCAAGTTCAAAGATGCTGATTTAATTGGGATTCCCTACCGGATTGTCACTGGGCGATCGCTTAAAGATGGCAAAGTGGAAGTGGTGGAACGGGCTACCCACAAATCGACAGAACTCTCCCTTGAGGAAGTGCTACCCACCCTAAAGCAGTGGATTGATACAGCTCTAAGTACGGTTTAGCTGTCCGGCAAAATTCATCCCACACCTAATGCGCAGCATAGGTGTGGGATGAATTTTGCACAGGGTATGGATGGAATTGCTATAATATAAGTACTGGTAAACAAAGCCGAAAATGCTGGTTTGTCAGCAAAACAGTCTTAAAAAAAAGACCAAGAAAACAGAGCGGCAGGGCAGTCCGTTCTTAAAGCCCAGCGCCTCCTAAGCGATAGCCGGATTGGCTGGGAAGCCTACACTGAACCCAACGGGTCAGTGTAGGAGCTGTCACGATTGAGGGTTGCAGGTTGTTCGCTTAGCGTGGCCTTTTGACCAAAGTTGTTTGCCCAAGGGGATTCGGTGTAGGGATAGAAGGATAACCATTGGGTAAAAATCATTAATGATTAATGATTGTTAAACTAATTCTATGGGTAGGGAAACGGTAAAGGTCGTTCCCTTACCCAATTCACTGTCCACAGTTATCTGACCCGCCATCAGATGACAGAGCTTTTTCGCGATCGCTAAACCCAAGCCAGCCCCACCATACTTGCGGGTGTCCGACTCATCTACCTGAGTGAAGGGTTCAAAAATCTTTGAATGTTGCTCTGGACTGATGCCAATACCGGTGTCACTGACTTGAAATGTGATTGATGGTTTAGTTCTTTGGTGTTGACCAAGATCAGGAATAATTGTAGATGGTGAATTAAATTTATCGTCAATCTCTGCTGTGCCATCACTCTTTTTGACTATCAATTTAACAGTTCCATGCTCTGTAAATTTACAAGCGTTGTTGAGCAAGTTAAGCAGGATTTGGCGCATTTTGGTGGGGTCAGTAAGGATTCTGCCAGGGTTGTTCAAATAGATTACTTCTAAGGTATTGTTGTTCTTTTCTGATAAAGGACGCACATTGGTTATCAGTTCTTCAATCAATCAGGGTAAACGCATCTAACTTAAGTAAGTTTTAAAAAATCTATATTTATCAATTTTAACTAGTAACAATCAAGCGATTGGAGCTGACTAAAAATTTTTGACCGCGTCCTCCCTTATTTCCCGAAATGTTAACTCATAAATTTGGGTGCATATTTGGCTTATTCTCTTGGAGAAAACTTGACTAACAAGTCCCTAGTTATTTACTGGCAGATGCTAAAATTTTGACTAAATAGTTATTGTCCATAGCAGCACGAAGCGCGTTTCATCTTTAAACTTCCTTTAAAGCTGGCTTCTTGTTTCATTATATTTAAAGCTAAACGACGTAGTAAAGCCAAGTTTTCAGGAGAATTATCCTTGCGAATACGACTACTATCTTCAGAGAAGGTGACATCTAATATCTAATGTAAGCTGTTTTCAATCCCCCAATGACTGCGGATAGCTTTAGCAATTTTATCAGCATTATTTTCCAAACTACTTATGTAAAAACGAACTTCAGTGGTTGTTTTATTCCACAAACGTCGCTCACT
>NZ_JAAHHU010000976.1:0-1844 GCF_010672095.1 Moorena sp. SIO3I6
CTATAAAATAACGTCTAACAGTTTTGAGCAATAACTAATCACTAGTTACCTACTCCCTACTCCCTACTCCCTACTCCCTACTCCCTACTCCCTACTCCCTACTCCCTACTCCCTGTTTTATTTGCTAAATCACTAATTACTAATCACTAAACCCATGCCAAATACATTAAACAGACAAGTAAACGGAGATCCTGCCCCCCAACAACACCAAGAAACCTTGACTTCTCCAACACCAGCTTCATCTCGGGATGATTGGTCTGAGGCCACTCAAGAACTACTCGATAGTTTACCCCAAGTTTGGACAAGGGGACTGATGTACTTTCTAATCACATTTGTTGGCCTGATTTTGCCCTGGGCTATACTATCTCAAGTAGATGAAACCGGTACGGCTAGGGGACGACTAGAACCGAAAGGAAACACGGTGAGGCTGGATGCAGCTGTGGCGGGAACCGTAGAATATATTAAGGTAAAAAAGGGAGATAAAGTAGACGCTGGACAACAGTTATTAGTATTAGAATCTGAGTTAGTTAATTCAGAGCTAAGGCAAGTACAAGATAAGTTAAAAGGTCACTTAAATCGCTTGTCTCAGTTAGAGTTGCTGAAAAATCAATTAGTGGTAGCATTGGCAACTCAGCAGCAACAAAATCAAGCTCAAGTGTTGGAAAAACAAACACAAGTAGACCAAGCGCTACAGAATCTGGAGGCTCTGAAGAATTCCTATGATTTACAACAAGAAGAAAAGTTAGCTCAAGTTAATCAGGCGCGTCAGACCTTTAAACTTAGTCAAAAGTCTTTTAATATAATTGAGAATCGTTTGGATAATGCTGAGCGGGAGGTGAACCGTTACAAGGATGCCTATCAAGAAGGCATTGTTTCGGAAATCCAAGTAGTAGACCGGGAAGATTTGCTACAGGAGAGGCAACGGTTGTATGAACAAACCAAGTCAGAGATTGAGCAGAGTAAGTTACGTCTAACTGAACAACAGAGTAGTTATGAACGAAGCCTTCGACAAGCGCGAGCAGAGATTGAACAGGCACAGTTACGACTAAAGGAACAACAAAGAAGTTATCAGACTCTGAGCCACTCGGGTAAATTAGCGCTGCTGAGGGTGGAGGAACAATTGAAGAATTTGGATACACAAATAACTACCCTCAATTCAGAAATTGCTCAAAGTAAGGGTGAGATTAACTCGTTGCAGCTTCAGTTAAAGCAACGAGTGTTAAAGGCACCGGTCAGTGGTACGGTGTTTGAATTACCGATTCAAGCGGCTGGAGCGGTAGTGCAGTCAGGAACTATGGTGGCGGAAATTGCACCCTCAGGTTCGGTGTTGGTAATTCGAGGGCAGATGGCAACGACTGAAAGTGGTTCTTTAGAGACAGGAATGCCAGTGAAGCTTAAATTTGATGCCTATCCCTTTCAGGATTATGGAGTCGTAGCAGGACAGTTAGTAGACATTTCTCCTACTACCTCTGAGGTGGATACTCCTAATGGTAAAAGAGCAGTTTATGATTTAGAAATTGAACTGAAGCAGGATTGTATAGCTTCGGCTGATAAGTGTATTCCCTTGCGTCCTGGAGATACGGCCATGGCTGAGGTGATTGTGCGCCAGCGTCGGATTATTGATTTTATTCTCGATCCCTTTAAGAAGTTACAGCAGGGAGGGTTGAAGTTGTAGATGTTGGGTGCATTTCATATTTGTAAATCTATAACTAAAAGAAGTGTGGGGAGGGTGGGGAGAGGGGGAGATAGGGAGATGGGGAGATAGGGAGATAGGGAGATGGGGAGATGGGGGATATTTTTATTAAAGGTAATTGTCATAAAATGATATTAGCTTTCTATTGCCA
>NZ_JAAHHU010000977.1:0-1844 GCF_010672095.1 Moorena sp. SIO3I6
TAAACCCCAAGCTTTCCCCGATACCGGCAAGCATAAGCTGAGACTGGATTGAACTTGAAATTTATCCAGCAGCTGGAGTTGGTAGGGGGTGACCGAATCATTGTTGACCTGATCGATAATTACCCTTGACTGCTGGAAATACTCTGTGGACAAGTCAGCCCCAAAAGCAGTAGCATTTAGGGTTTCCCCGACCGCAGGAGTCCAACCCCGTTCTACTGCTTCTGCCAAAACTATTCCGGTGCGAGCAGAATTGAAGCGATAAATTAATACCCGCTCGGCTTGGCTTAGATGTTGAACCCCATTGACTGTATTATTTAGTAAGGTTTCCCAGTCCCCAGCTTCACTCATTAATCTGCTAAGCTCTAACAATTTTTCATGCTGGGCTTGGAACTGTTGTTGGAGTGCCTCTTCGTAGCTAAGCTTCAATTGCTGAATTTCCAGATTCACCCCTACCGTAAACTGCTCAACCTCCTGACCAAAGGATTCAAATTGCTCCAAATTTTTTTTCAGGTCTGATTTATCTACCCTTCGGCGTTGCTCTAGATCAGTTTTTAGCCTGTCTAGGTTAACCTTAAATCCCTCTAGGTTGGGGCGAGCAGAGTTAAAGAATTGCGGAGTATCCTCCTTGAGGAGATTGTGATTTTCTAATAGCAGTTCTGAATCATTATCATCCCATTGTGCTTCTGACATCTGTCTAGAGTCGTAAATTTTACTTATACTTCATACTTTATATCAAGTGCTGCTTGCACAATTCGTTGGGCATCTAAGACAATACTACTGGCTTCGGGAATATAAGCTTTGACAAAGTGTCCAAATCTGAGGGGTAATAATCGATCAGGGGGTTGTAAGTTTTCCCAATGGTGCTGTTCTATTTCTTCCACTTGTGAAACCACCAGTCCCAGCAGTTTGCTGTTGACTTGAAGTACGATTACCATGATTTTTGTCCTCGGCATGTCCTTGGGTTGCCAAACAGCAGGAAATCCTAGCAGAGAGTTTAGATCTAACAACCACAGCATTTCACCACGCCAGTTGTAAATCCCAATCACACTATCGGCAGTATGGGGGATTGGCAAAATTTCAGCAACCGAGACATTCAGAATTGCTTGGATGTAGTTTACCTGTAACAACGCCCCATTACCAGACCCTACTTGGAAGCGCAAAAATTTCTCCTGGGGGGGAAGTTGGCCATCAACACTGACCTTAACGGAGGTAGGGAGAGGTAATTGAGCTTGATTACCCTGGAAATTATGTTCATTTTTCTGCCAGGAGACAGAATAATCGACTTGATTAGTTCTTACCGTTGAGCCTGACTCTAGCCAAGTAGATAAGTCAAGCACCACCGGAATGCTTTCTAGTGTAATTTGTTTACGCCATGCTGGTTGTTTCTCGGTTAGGCTACGGCCCAAAATTTTGACGGTATCAATTGAGTTTGGTTTTAACTTGCTGATTGTGTGGTAGATAAATCTTACCACGGCTCCTGGTTTAGGAGCGGGGTCTGCTTCGAGTAAAACCAATAAACAGCTATCGTGAAGTTTAACTTTAGCTATAATACCTTCGTGCTGAAGTTTGTGATTCAGCATGGCGGCGATGACGTTTGGGTTTCCCTGTTTAGCTAATTGTAAAATTTTGCTTATCTTGGAAATCTGCTCTTTGCTCATCACAACAAGTTACTATCCAAATGATCAAACATTTATGATAAATAAATTCCAAGGTATTTAATAGCTTTATTTGTAATAATTTTTAATTTTGGTTAGAGTGACTGCTCACGTTTTTAGAATTGCGTGAATTTATGGACCAATGAAAACCAGGGTTGAATCTACCTCTAATAGCTTGAGTGCTAAGCA
>NZ_JAAHHU010000978.1:0-1841 GCF_010672095.1 Moorena sp. SIO3I6
CTCCTCTAACACAACCATGAGCTTTGGGATGTTCTCCCCGTTTTACAGGAGGATGTTTGTCAATAAGTCGTTCACTGATTTGAGCAATTTCACGAGTAGCTTCTTCTTCATCCGGCGGTACGTTTTCTTGACCAATTTCTAATTTAGTCATCGCTGTCGCCTCTTTTACTCCTTTGGCTTTTTAGTATTATAGCATCAGGGTAGGGAATAGGGAGTAGGGAGTAGGGAGTAGGGAGTAGGGAGTAGGGAGTAGGGAGTAGGGAGTAGTATTTAGTTTTATCGTTTGTTTTTTAAGTATTTAGTTTTTAGGTGGGCAGTGTCTAGTAATTTCATTGGCTTGCTAATCTAATCTCTCTCAACCACTGCCCACCCTAGGTTAGCTTACTACGTTAATGGTTAAGCAATGCTTAACCAAGTAGTAGCAAAGAAGTTATCTGTATTATTCCAAAGTTCAACTAGATCAGACTGAGCATCACCATTTACATCGGTAACTAAGTAATCAGTATCGACTCGAAAGTCCCCTACTTGTGTATTACTGCCGAGGCTAAATCCACCCAGACCATCACTAATCCAAGTCGCAGCAAAGAAATTATCTGTATTATTCCAAAGTTCGACTAGATCAGACTGAGCATCACCATTTACATCGGTGACTAAGTAATCAGTATCGACTCGAAAGTCCCCTACTCTGGTATTACCGCCGAAATCAAATTCACCCTGACCATCACTAATCCAAGTCGCAGCAAAGAAACTATCTGTATCATTCCAAAGCTCGACTAGATCAGACTCACCATCGCCATTTACATCGGTGACTAAGTAATTAGTATCGACTCGAAAGTCCCCTACTCTGGTATTACCGCCGAAGTCAAAATCACCCTGACCATCACTAATCCAAGTCGCAGCAAAGAAACTATCTGTATCATTCCAAAGCTCGACTAGATCAGACTCACCATCGCCATTTACATCGGTGACTAAGTAATTAGTATCGACTCGAAAGTCCCCTACTCTGGTATTACCGCCGAAGTTAAATCCACCCTGACCATTACTAATCCAAGTAGCAGCAAAGAAACTATCTGTATCATTCCAAAGCTCGACTAGATCAGACTGACCATCGCCATTTACATCGGTAACTAAGTAATCAGTATCGACTCGAAAGTCCCCGACTTGAGTTGTTGAACCTAGAGAAAACATTTAACTTGCACTCCTGTCATATGATTGACACGCTAAATACAGTACGGCAATCGTACTTTGATACTCCCCGCTCTCAAAAAACGGGGATTCTTGGCTCACGGATTCGACTTGCTATGACAGGTTTACACCAACCACAGTAGAGGTCAAATCTCCGCCAGTGTTTAGATATCTAATCCTGTTCCGGTGTGGCACACCGTGTTTGATAGATGACCAACACATTTATATAATCTCGAATTGAATCTAGATTTCATAGTACCCTTAAGGGTACCTTTTTCTTTAATAAAAATTAAGTTAAGTTAATTTACGGCGGTTTGCATAATTAAGAAGTACAGTAACAATCAGGAGCAAAGCAGTTACGAAAATCTTAAGGTGCGCTTGACCCATTAAGAATTAAATTCGCCACGGGTCGCACCTGTGGATAGATAACAGAATGGCTATTCGTAAAAACTTATAGAAATTATCATAGCTATGAGGTACACAATTTCTACATTTTAGGGAACAGGGAATAGGGAACAGGGAACAGGGAATAGGGAGATAGGGAGATAGGGAGATAGGGAGATAGGGAGATAGGGAGATAGGGAGATAGGGAGATAGGGAGATAGGGAGATAGGGAGATAGGGAGATAGGGAGATAGGGAGATAGGGAGATAGGGA
>NZ_JAAHHU010000979.1:0-1840 GCF_010672095.1 Moorena sp. SIO3I6
GACAGATGATCCCAGGTGAGCCACAAGTGGTGATTGGCACTCGTTCTGCTGTTTTTGCCCCTTTGCCCCAGTTGGGATTAATTGTTTTAGATGAAGAACACGACTCCAGCTTCAAGCAAGACCAACCTATTCCTACCTACCACGCTCGCACCGTTGCCCAATGGCGAGCAGAATTAGAAAATTGTCCCCTGATTTTAGGTTCAGCTACTCCTTCGGTGGAAAGCTGGGTCAGTATTAAGGTGATGGGGGGAGCGAGAGATGGTCAGATCGGTAGTGAAATTAATCCCCTGACCTCTTCAGCTCCTGAGGTTCAACCCTTCACCTGTTCACCTCCTCAGCATCCAGAACTTAGCACTCATTACTTATCCCTACCGGAACGGATTCAATCCAGACCCCTGCCACCGGTGGAAATTGTGGATATGAGGCAGGAGTTACAAGCTGGGAATCGGTCGATTTTTAGCCGTTCTCTCCAAGACAGCTTGAGACGACTAAAGGAACAAGAGAAACAGGGGATTTTATTTATCCCCCGCAGGGGACACAGTACGTTTGTGTCTTGTCGTAGTTGCGGTCATGTGTTGGAATGCCCTCACTGTGATGTTTCCTTGTCCTATCACTATACTCATGAAGGCGCTACTCAAGTATTGCGGTGCCACTATTGCAATTTCGGACAACTCCATCCCCGTAGTTGTCCAGAATGTAGTTCTCCCTACCTGAAATTTTTCGGTAGTGGTACTCAGCGGGTTGTTCAAGATTTGGCGAAGCTGTTTCCAGAGTTGCGAATTATCCGATTTGACAGTGATACCACTCGTACCAAGAATGCTCATCGCACTCTGTTAACTCAATTTGCTAATCGGGAAGCTGACTTGTTGGTGGGGACCCAAATGCTGACCAAAGGATTAGATTTGGCTCAGGTGACACTGGTGGGAGTGGTAGCAGCAGATGGACTACTGTATTTGTCAGACTATCGAGCATCCGAGCGGGCATTCCAAACCTTAACTCAGGTGGCAGGTCGTGCCGGTCGTGGGGATGACCCTGGTCAGGTAATTATTCAAACTTATTCCCCAGACCATCCTGTGATTCAGGCTGTCAAAACTCATAATTATCAGTCGTTTATCTCGGACGAATTGGAACAACGGGCAGCACTGAACTATCCCCCTTATGGTGATTTGATTCTGTTGCGCATAAGTGGATTGGATGCTGTGGTGGTAGAGAAGGTAGCGGAGGATTTAGCCGACAGGTTAGATACTCCTGAAGCCGAATACGATATCCTAGGACCAGCACCAGCCAGTGTGATCCGGGTTGCTCGTCGCTATCGATGGCAGATTTTGCTTAAGTTTTCTCCTACTGTGCCCGCCAGGTTACTGAATTGGCGGGAATTGCAGGATATGTGTCCTCCAGATATTAGCTTGACTATTGATGTTAATCCTTTGAATATAAGTTGAAAGTTGGTTAAAGGTTTAAAGTTGGTTGAAGGCTTAAGGTTGGTTGAAGGTTTAAAACTGGTTGAAGGCTTAAGGTTGGTTGAAGGTTTAAAACTGGTTGAAGGTTGAAAGTTAGGAGTTGAAAGTTGAAAGTTGAAAGTTATAGGGAACCTAAATAAATTGTGATAATTTCGATTCCCGATTCCCGATTCCCGATTCCCGATTCCCGATTCCCAATTCCCAATTCTTAATTCTTAATTCTTAATTCTTAATTATTAATTCTTAATTCCCGATTCCCGATTCCCGATTCCCGATTCCCGATTCCCGATTCCCGATTCCCGATTCCCGATTCCCGATTCCCGATTCCCGATTCCCGATTCCCGATTCCCGATTCCCGATTCCCGATTCCCGATTCCCGA
>NZ_JAAHHU010000098.1:0-25173 GCF_010672095.1 Moorena sp. SIO3I6
CCTTTTCCACCTCATCGAGCAATACTACTGAGTAAGGACGCCTACGCACGGACTCTGACAGTTGTCCTCCTTCTTCATACCCTACATATCCTGGTGGGGCACCTACTAACCGAGAAACTGCGTGTTTCTCCATATACTCGGACATATCAATCCGCACCAAAGCTTCTTCGCTGTCAAACAGAAACTGTGCCAGTGCTCTAGCTAATTCGGTTTTACCGACCCCAGTTGGTCCCATAAACAAGAACGAACCAATGGGACGCCCGGGATCTTTCATCCCTGCTCTAGCGCGACGAATGGCAGCAGCCACAGCAGAAACGGCTTCTGTTTGCCCAATCACCCGTTTATGTAAATGTCCTTCGAGCTGTAATAACTTCTGGCGCTCTGATTCCAGCAATCGCTTCAGGGGAATTCCGGTCCATTTGGCCACAATTTCGGCAATATCGGATTCACTGACTTGTTCTCGCAACAGAGCACTACCTCCCGATTGGAGTTCCAGCATCATACTTTCTTTGGCTTCCCGGTCCCGCTGTAAAGCTTCTAATTTGCCATATTTTAGCTGGGCTGCCTTATTCAGGTCATAATTCCGTTCTGCCTGTTCCACTTGTACCCTTAAGTGTTCTTCTTCCTCTTTTAAGGCACTGATGTCTTGTAACAGTTGCTTTTCCGATTGCCATTGTTTATTGAGTTGTTCCTGTTTTCCCCGTAAAACCACAATTTCTTTTTCAATGCGCTCTAACCGTTCTTGGGCAGAACTATAGGTGGCGGTGGTGGCAGTGGTTCGCTTATCTTCCCCTTCTAGAGATAACTTTTCCATTTCCAGCTGCATCAGCCTGCGGTCAGTCGCTTCCAATTCTACTGGCTTGGAGGTAATTTCCATTTTGATTTTGGCTGCAGCCTCATCCACCAAATCAATGGCTTTATCGGGTAAAAATCGGTCACTAATGTAGCGCTGGGATAAGGTAGCTGCTGCTACCAAGGCTGAGTCGGTTATATTAACCCCGTGATGGACTTCATAGCGTTCTTTGAGTCCCCGCAAAATCGAAATGGTGTCTTCTACAGTTGGTTGCTTAACATAGACTTGCTGAAACCTACGTTCTAGAGCAGCATCCTTTTCAATATGCTTACGGTACTCATCAAGGGTAGTTGCTCCAATACAACGCAATTCTCCCCGAGCTAGCATTGGTTTGAGTAAATTCCCTGCATCCATAGTGCCACCGCTAGCACCAGCTCCGACTACGGTGTGCAATTCATCGATAAACAGGACAATTTGACCATCTGAGTGGGTCACTTCCCTGAGTACAGCTCTAAGTCGGTCTTCAAATTCCCCCCGATATTTAGCACCTGCAATCAAGCTGCCCATATCTAAGGAAATCAGCTGGCGGTTTTTGAGGGATTCTGGGACATCCCCATTCACAATTCGTTGGGCTAGTCCTTCTGCGATCGCAGTTTTTCCTACCCCTGGCTCTCCAATCAACACGGGATTATTTTTCGACCGACGAGAGAGCACCTGAACCACCCGACGAATTTCTTCATCCCGACCAATCACTGGGTCAAGTTTTCCGGCTTGAGCGGCTTCGGTCAAATCCCGCCCGTATTTTTCCAAGGCTTCGTAACGGGATTCGGGATTTTGGTCTGTGACCTTTTGAGAGCCTCGGATGGCTTTAATGGCGGCTTCGAGCTTTGCCGCATCCTGGTTATAGGTTTTGAGCAAGCGGCGTCCTACCCGTTCATCCACCGCTAAAGCCAGTAACAGATGTTCTACTGCAATATAGTCATCCTGCAAAGCCTTGCGATAGGCTTCCGCATTATCGAGCATCACGTCTAAAGCACGACCCAGGTACAATTGGTCTAGGTTAGCGACCTTAGGTTGGCGGTTAGCAAAATTTTCCAGTTGTTGCTGAAACCGGTTAACATCAACAGTGATACGGGATAGAATTCGATTGGGTAGCCCATCTTGTTCCAACAATGCGATCGCAACGTGTTCGACTTCCAGCTGTTGATTTTTGCAGCGACGGGCGACATCTTGAGATTTAACAATCGCTTCCCAGGCTTTATCAGTAAACTTGTTGGCGTCAGTGGGCTGCATATCTTACAACAAATCTCGCTTTTTTACCATCTATGCTGTGGTTAGTATAGCAATCCCTTTTACCCTATATCCGGAAAGTCGGGTTTTAAATTGATCCACTATGGATTATGATCAATCAAAGGTTGATCAAAGATTGACGGTTAGGATTCCCATTCACGGTAGGGTTTCTGGATCAATCCCCATTGTTTTGAGATAATCCGCTAACCGTTGAGCTCGTTGATATTCCTGTTGTGCAATTTGCTCTGGTGTCAATAACCGATTTCCTTGGTAATCGTACCAGTATAACCACTCTCGTTGCCATCCCTCGTATATCCCTTGTTCTCGTCCAATTAACAAGCCTAGTTCTGGTATCTCTATCGGTTCACCGGATTGTCTGATATATTGCCCGTCTACCAAGCGATACACCTCCAACGGCTCATGCTTATCCCGTCGCCAATGGTGGGGATTATAAATGGTGTAATTGAGTACTCCTAGTTGAGCGTATTTTTCCAGCTTCTGGTCATACTCACCCCCTGGCGTTTGAGAAACGACTTCTAACACCCATTGGGGAACGATATAATTTTCTTCCCATAGGACATAGCTGAGCCTTCCCTTTGCACTCTTACGTCGCACTACCCCTAGACTTAGGAAACCATCAGGCACAATAGCCGGTTCTTTCGGTTTATAGTAAACTCCCATGTTTACCCCTAGGAACCAATCTTGGCGCTCTGACCACAGCGAAGAGAGTACTGCTCTTAATAGAGTGGGAATTAGGATTTGTAATTCATTATCCACAGGGGTATCGTCGGAATCTGGTAGCTCTTCTGCAGAGGGTAAATACTGCAATGGGTCATACTGTATCATATAGCATTTATCAAGTCTATGAGGTACTAATTATTGGATTTTAGGGAGCAGGGAGCAGGGAGCAGGGAGCAGTAAAAATATTTTTGGGAGTGTTAATCCCGGGTGCTATTATGGAGGGAGTGGTTAAACATCCTGTGTACCTCATGATTATGATAATTGCTAGAGTTAGTTTCCGAAGGGGATACTCACGATAAGAGGATTAATTTGCTCTGTAAGCTTTCGGTGTCATGCCGGTAAATTCTCGAAACTTTTTGCTCAAATGGCTGTGGCTGTTGAACCCACACTCTAAGGCAATGTCCACAATTAATCGGTCTTTTAGTTTCAACAACTGCTTCGCCCGTTCTACCCGTTGCTGAATCAAGTATTGGTAGGGAGACATGCCAATTGACTGCTTAAATAGACGGCTGAAATGGAATTGGCTCATGTCTAGCAATCGAGCTAATTCTGCCAGTTTAATATCTCGATCTAAATTTGTATCAATGTAATCTATAATTTGCTGTAGTTGACGCAGGGGTAAGCCACCCTGGTAAATTGGCAACTGAGGTTTGGTAGCTGCGTGTTGCCTCAGTAAATTCACTGCCAAGACGTTAGCCAGAGAATCTATGTAAAGTGTGCTGCCATTAGATTCCTGTTGAAGTTCAGTCAGTAGCATGATTGCGATCGCTTCAATCTGTGGATTGCGAGTCCGAAATTCAGGCAGTAATTCTAGCCGATCGGGATTCTGTTCAAGGGTTTGGCTAGCTACGCTTTGAATAAACTGAGATTTAAGCCGAATCTGCAAGTAATTATCATCACTGTCCCACCGAGCAAAAAACGGTGTCTTGGCAGGGGTAATGGACATGTCTCCTTTTTTATACAGCCCTGTATAAGTTTTGCCTGCCTGAATTTGCAGCAACCGAACGGGACGAGGAGCAAGGGAGATAGAAAGGGTATGCTCATCATTGTAATGACAATTTCCCTCTCCAGCAGGATGTTGGAAGTGTTGGACTCGAATATTCTCCCAGCTTTGTGTTTGGGGAGACTTCTGGGATAAGCCATTTGTTTGAGGCTGTTGGATAGCAGGATTTTTCATTATCCAACTCCAGTGCGTCTAGTTCCGATTATAGTCAGCTTGGGGTGCTTTCCAGCAAAAACGTGAAAAGCGATCGCAAGATTGTGATAGTACCACAAGAACTAGACAGCTTAGCATCAATCGCCTTTCTAAGCTGTAAGGGTGATTGTTAAGCAGAAAGTATCAACAAGATGAATATACTTATTTTTGGTTCAACCGGTGGTACAGGTCGGCAGGTTGTGGAACAGGCCCTTGAGCAGGGACACAGGGTTACAGCATTTGCACGGAATCCCGCCAAGCTAGATATCAACCACGCAAATCTCAAGGTTGTTCAGGGGGATGTCATGGATGTCACTTCAGTGGAGAAGGCGGTCCAAGGTCAAGAAGCAGTGGTGTGTGTACTCGGAGCAGGTCAGAAGATGACAGGGACAATCCGGTCAGAGGGAACACAACAGATCATTCACGCCATGGAAAAAGCAGGAATCCGACGCTTTATCTGCCAATCAACCCTTGGAGCAGGAGATAGTTGGGAAAATCTGAACTTTTTCTGGAAGTATATCATGTTTGGATTCCTGTTACGACACGTGTTTGCTGATCATCAAAGGCAAGAGAACTATGTTCAGCAAAGCAGTCTAGACTGGACAATTGTTCGTCCTGGAGCCTTTGTAGATGGGAATCGCACTGGCAAATATCGACACGGATTTCCAAGTAACGATAAGACATCAAAACTCAAAATTTCTCGTGCTGATGTCGCTGATTTCATATTGAAGCAACTGGCAGATGAAAAGTATATTCACAAGACACCAAGTTTGTCGTATTGAAGTAAGCATTCAGCATTCAGCTATCAGCTATCAGCTATCAGCTATAGCGCAAGTCAGAAGTTAGAAGTCAGAAGTCAAAAGTAAGCTATGACTGAGTTTCGGAGTTTAGGAATGTCAAACATCTGAATGCTTAATGAAATATCAGCCAAAAACTGACCGCTGACGGCTGACCGCTGACCGCTTAGATATTAAACACTTTCACAAAACACGAAAATTCCCAGGAGACTTTATGGTAACTGTTCACAACTTCCGCTTTTCTCTAATGCTGTTAACAGCAATCGGCAGTAGTCTGGCCGCTGGCATCTTCTTCGCCTTTTCGACCTTTGTGATGAAGGCTCTGGCTCAGCAACCACCAGCACAGGGTATTGCTACCATGCAATCGATCAATATTACTGTGATCAATCCCTGGTTTATGCTGGCATTTCTGGGAACCGCTGCTGCTGGCACATTGCTGACTATTTCGTTACTGTTGCAGTCGCATCAACCAGGTGCTGTCTATTGGTTGGCCGGTACTCTGCTTTATCTGATTGGCACAATTGGCGTTACCTTCGCCTGCAATATCCCCCTGAATGATGCCCTCGCGATCGTCACGCCAGACAGTACTGAAGCTACAACCCTATGGGCAAGATTCCTGACGGATTGGACATTTTGGAATCACGTTCGGACGGTAGCAGCAGTTTTGGCAGCGATGCTGTTTACAATTTCCCTTTGCGTTCGCCCTTAGGCGGGCACGAAGTGCCATCGCAAAGGGCGATTTGGAATGACGGACCAAGCTACACTCATCCGATAGGGGAGTGTAGCTTGGTTTTTTATTGTCCTCAATATAAACAATCATGTAGCCTGCCAGGATAGATAATGGCATGTGCTTGGAAGTAGGGATGTTGCCAGGTAAGATGTCATCCCCTGATTACTTACCAACTTACACCCTTGCGACTTGCTAGTATCTAGCGTCTAAAATAAAAGAAAGTAATCGATACTACAATTCCTCAAGAAACTTGACAGAACCAGAACCGCCAAAAAAATTAGTCATCAAAAGAATACCCTCAATTGAGCGCAAACCCCAAATCGCACTCAAGAGCGTCACTAATTCTGAGGGTGAAGTTTTCCAGTGCCAAGACCAGATTAGAGTAAAAGCACCTTGGGGAAGTAGAGCTACTGCCGAGATTACAGCCTTGTATCAGGATGAGAGTGGCAATGCTTGGGCGCAATATAAGCCCAATGAATCTGACCCAAAGTGGGATTGGGAGGGAGGCTGTATCCGTGCAGAGCGACTGAGAAAACCTTGAATCCTAGGTCTGTGACTGATTCGAGCTCTTATCTAGGATAAGGCTTGACCATCTTAGTCGCCCAATACACATGGAAAACCTCTGTGACTGCTCCAGCTCGTCGAATCGGCACTGTCCCTATTTCCTGGATATCCTGAAAATAAGCTCGATAGCTATCTGTCAACTCTTGAAATCGCTCCAGAGTAACGTATAGTCCATCTTTACCCAACCATTGCTCCGGCTGGAACCAGACCATAAAACCACGCATATCCTCTCCCAAGCAGGTAATTGGTGTAGAGGTCAGGGGAGTAATCGCCATCCCTACGATCCCACTGATATAATACCCATTACTAAAGACAAAGCTAGACTTTTGTAATGCTTCACTTAGGACAGGAGACTCAGCAAATCCTTGTCGCAGTTGCTGAATATCAATCAGTTCTGTAGAGGGGTCATCCTTGGGAGAGAGAAAACCCCCAAGTAAAGCATAGTGACCGGATTTTTGCAGTGTTCCTGTAGTGATATGTAGCAGCACAAACAATAATAGGCTAGCTATTGCTATGGCTGAACCCTTTAGCCATCGGTTTACCCAACGGCGCGATCGCACTTTGTGCCCGCCTAAGGGCGAACGCATTTGCCACTGTTGCGCCTGTTGCCCTAGTAGTAAGGTTATCCCCCAAAATCCTGGCATCGGCCAAGTGGGCAAAATTTGGTGATATCCTGCTAAGAGGGTAAAGCCTAGAACTAGGGGTAGGGATACCCATAGGATCAATCTTGACTCCAATTTTGATGTCTTGGTATACCCGGTAAATTGAGCAAGTAGCGATCGCAAACTCACCCACCACATCGGCAATGCCATCGTAGGGAAAAGATAAGCTATCCCAGATAAAACTATCACTAATACATTTAGCCAATTGTAGCCCTGCTGAGGTACCTCTGGCTCTGGTTTAAAACGGGTGGATAAATGGAAAGTAAACGATATCCAATCATGCTGTATATTCCAGTACCAAATTGGAAAAATAGTTATGATAAATAACATTAAACCTAGCCATGCCCAAGGTGACAACAATGCACAACGATGACGTGGACTCGTTAAGCAAAAACCAACTAATCCTAATCCCAAAACAAAGCCATGATATTTACCTAGACAAGCTAAACCTACTAAAATACCTAGGAGTGCTAACCGATAGCTAGGTCGGTATGAATCATAAATAGGGGTTAGGGTGTGGGGGTTAGGGTGTGGAGTATTGTAATATAAACTATTGGGTTGACTAGAGAATTTTTCCCTTGAATGTTTCCCTCTTAGGGTAAAAAATTCGTAAGCAGCACATAACAAACTAGCTGACCAGAAAAATATCAGGGGACTATCGGGTAAGCTAAGCACACCAAAGCCAATTTGAAAAATCGGAATAATGGTAGCGATCGCTAACGTCAATCGAGCTGCTTTGGTGTTAAATAGATGAGTGCTAGTCAGATACAGTAGCAATAGGCTACCTGTATACAAAATCAGGGCACCCAGACGAATAGTGAATTGGGAAACCTCTCCCGTTATCCAAGTCCCAAAGCCAGTAGTCAGGGCAACTAAAACTGGGTGATCAAAATAACTCCAGTCTAGATGCAGGCTATAGACATAGTAATAGGCTTCATCAATACCAGGGTAAAGCCAGAAAGCAATGATACACCGAAACAGTAGCCCCCCTAGCAGCCAACCAAGTACAAATTGATGTTGAGACAACCTTTTCAGGGCGTTATGCATCATATATAGCAGTTTTCAATGGGGTGAGTTACAAATTACTGGCTTTTAGGGAGCAGGAATCCCCCGTAACCCCCCGCGCGTAAGGCAGGGCTGTTTCATTGTAAGCATTCAGCGGTCAGCGGTCAGCGGTCAGCGGTCAGCGGTCAGTGGTCAGCGGTCAGTGGTCAGTGGTCAGCTTATTTTATTCAAAGGTGCGCTTGACCTTGGCGAATTTAATTCGCCACGGGTCGCACCTAAAAGCACCGATTGCGCTACGGGCACGCTGCGCGAACAGTAGCGTGCCCGTAGCCCATTAGCTGATATAGCAAAAGTCAAAAGTCAGAAGTCAGAAGTCAGAAGTCAAACTCTTGCGCTTACTTAGGTTTGAGACTTTTGTCATGTCCGCGCCTGCCCTGGCGACTGCTATAGCTGATAACTGATAGCTGAATGCTTAGGTTTGATGCTCGTCAAAGATAGATAGGGAGATAGCAACTGTGTATAAGTGTTAATCCAAATCTAAATCCGTTACTGCTCCGACACTACTGGAAGAGACTAAGGTGGCATACTTTGCCAATACCCCTGTGGTATAACGGGGCTTGGGTGGTTGCCAACTAGCACGGCGTTGCTCTAATTCTTGATCGGACACATTTAGTTGTAAGGAACGCTGATGGGCATCAATGGTAATCATATCCCCTTCCTGGACTAATGCGATCGCACCTCCAACCGCTGCTTCTGGTGCGACATGACCGACTACCATGCCATAAGTACCTCCAGAAAATCGTCCATCGGTAATTAATCCGACCGAATCACCTAACCCAGCACCAATAATGGCTGATGTGGGAGCCAGCATTTCCCGCATGCCTGGGCCACCCTTTGGTCCTTCATAGCGCACCACAATCACATCACCAGAGTTGATTTTACCGGCCAGAATCGCATCTAAGCAGGCTTCCTCGGATTCAAATACTCGTGCTGGACCGGTGATTTGAGGATTTTTTACCCCAGTAATCTTTGCTACTGACCCTTCTGTGGCTAGATTGCCTTTCAGAATCGCTAAGTGTCCTTGAGCATACACAGGATTATCCCAAGGACGAATTACATCTTGGTCAGCAGGGGGTTGATCAGGTACATCTGCTAACACTTCCGCTATAGTTTGGCCGGAAATGGTCAAAGCATCCCCATGGAGCAAATCATGGACCAACAGCATTTTCATCACTTGGGGAATCCCCCCGGCGCGGTGCAAATTGACAGTGACATAGCGACCACTGGGTTTGAGGTCACACAGGACTGGTACTTTAGCCCGGATGGTTTCAAAGTCATCAATGGATAAGGCTACTCCAGCAGCATGGGCGATCCCTAACAGATGCAAGACGGAGTTGGTGGAACCACCTACTGCCATAATTACTGCGATCGCATTCTCAAAAGCCTTTCGTGTTAGAATATGCCTAGGTAGTATTTGCTGGCGAATTGCTTCGACTAACACAAAAGCAGATTTCTCAGCACTATCGGCTTTTTCAACATCTTCCGCTGCCATGGTAGAAGAATAGGGCAAACTCATCCCCATTGCCTCAAAAGCAGAGGACATAGTATTAGCGGTAAACATGCCGCCACAGGAACCAGCACCAGGGCAAGCGTTGAGTTCCACCGCCTTGAGTTTAGCATCATCAATCTTGCCAGCACTGTGTTTCCCAACAGCTTCAAAGGCACTAACTACCGTTAAATCTTCACCATCTAGATGTCCAGGTTTAATCGTGCCACCATAAACGAAAATTGCTGGGATATTCATCCTGGCAATGGCAATCATCGCCCCTGGCATATTCTTATCGCAGCCGCCAATGGCCAAAACTCCATCCATACTTTGGCCATTACAAGCGGTCTCAATGGAATCAGCAATTACTTCCCGGGATACCAGGGAATATTTCATCCCTTCCGTTCCCATGGAAATCCCGTCACTAATCGTAATTGTACCAAACATTTGAGCCATAGCACCAGCAGTTGTCAATCCCGCCTCTGCTCGTTTGGCCAAATCATTTAAACCCAAATTGCACGGAGTAATAGTGCTGTAGCCATTAGCAAGACCAACAATGGGCTTAGTAAAATCGTCATCAGTGAAACCAACAGCCCTCAGCATGGCTCGGTTAGGCGCTCGCTGAACACCTTGGGTAACCACTTGGCTTCTCAAATTCTCCGGCATGGATATGTTCCCCTCAAAGGTTAGAGTCTCTACCAGAGATTTTAGATTTAGCCATGAAATTTAGCCATAATATCAACTCTGGTTGAATACCCATCATCGGAAGTGTGGCAAGTTTGAGGAGTGTGGGAAGTGTGGGAAGTTTGGGAAGTTTGGGGAGATGGGGAGATTTTTATTAAGGGTATGACAACCGGATTTAGCTAGATTAGCTAAGGGAGTGCAGTTTCCTCGACTGGACGTACAATTGCTGATGTCTTACTTTGCTCTGGCTTAAAGATGGCATCAAGTGCCTCTTCTAGATTTTGAGCCATAATAATCTGGTTTTGATAAACCACAATAACTCGCACTAATGTTGGCAGACTATGTTGCTCAGCTTCTAAATACAATGGCTCAACATACAGTAGCGATTGCTCGATGGGAATAACCAAAAGATTCCCCTGAACTGCTCTTGACCCCTTTTGATTCCATAAGGAAATTTGTTGAGAGATGACTGGATCTTGATTAATCAGAGCTTCAATTTGCTCTGGTCCATAGATGAGTTGTTGCTTGGGAAACTGATACAGGAGTAACTTGCCATATTGATCCCCATCAGAGCGACCAGCTAGCCAACCAATTAAATTATTACGACCTGTAGGTGTATAGGGGTGGAGCAAGATAAATTCTTCTGATTTCTCCTTGGGGAGTTTCATGATAATGTAGTAGGGTTCCACTGGTTGAGATTTACCAGCATAAATTTCCTGGGGAATCCGCCACAAATCCTCTTGGTTGTAAAAGACCTGGGGGTCAGTCATGTGATATGCTAGCAAGCGCTCGGATTGGATATTAAATAGATCAATGGGGTAGCGCAGATGAGTCCGCAGGTTGGTGGGCATCTGATCCAGTGACTTGAAGAAATTTGGTAAAATCTTACTCCAAGTTTGAATAATCGGGTCTTTTGGGTCAGCTATGTAGAAACTAACATCGCCATTGTAGGCATCAATAACCACTTTTACGGAGTTACGGATGTAGTTAAACTGGTTGTCACCTGGGTCGGCATAGGGGTAGCGATCGCTTGTGGTGTAGCCATCCACAATCCAGTAGAGATAATTCTTAGTGACCCCTGACTCAGCTTGAGAAGTATCAGCAATTACCAGGTAGGGGTCAGCGTCATAGCGTAAGAAGGGAGCGATCTCTTGAATCCGTTGCCGAATATTACGGCGAAACAGTAACCGTGTTTCGGGTGTGAAATTCCCAGTCAGTACCATCTGCCAGTCTTTGAGATACTGGGCAAACACTAACCGCCGCCAAAAGGAGTTTAGGGCAATACCACCAGTGCCATCGTAGGTGTTGTAAACGTTGTCGTCTCCACTGGGATAGTCTAATTCCTGAGTTTTGGTGGAGGTCATGATATAGTTATTGGTCAGTTCTCCGTAGTAAATCCGGGGTTGACCAATGGGGATACTATCACGAATTTCTGGAGAGGATGTATATAAGCTTCCTTTGAACCCTTCACCTCCACCAGAACCGATGTCTTTAATAAAGTAGTATGGCAGTCCTCCCTCTCCTACCTGATTCACAGCAGAGAGGGTAAAGCCATAGCCATGGGTATAGACTAAGTGTTTGTTAACCCAAGTTTGTGCTTGTTTGGGCACAGCATCATAGTCTAATTCCCTTGGAGCAATGAGTACTTGTTGTTTGTGAGTTTTTGTATTTAGTTTGAGGTTAGCAGGTTTAAAGTTAGCAGGTTTAAGGTTATTTTGTTGTTTGGTTGAAGGTTTAAAGTTAGCAGGTTTAAAGTTAGCAGGTTTAAAGTTAGCAGGTTTAAAGTTAGCAGGTTTAAAGTTAGCAGGTTTAAAGTTAGCAGGTTTAAAGTTAGCAGGTTTAAAGTTAGCAGGTTTAAAGTTAGCAGGTTGAAGGGGGTTTTTTGAACTTTCAACCTTCAACCAGTCAAGATTCAACCAGTCAAGATTCAACCAGTCAAGATTCAACCTGGCAACATTCAACCTGCCAACATTCAACCTATCAACATTCAACTTGCTAACATTCAACTTCTCATCAACCTTCAACTTGCCAACATTCAACCAGTCAAGATTCAACCAGTCAACATTCAACCAGTCAAGATTCAACCAGTCAACATTCAACCTGTCAACATTCAACCTGTCAACATTCAACTTCTCATCAACCTTCAACTTGCCAACCTTCAACTTTTCAACATTAAACCCAGCCTTCAACCCAGCCTTCAACCCAGCCTTTAACTGGTTTGGATTAACTTTAATGGTGTAGCGATCAAAATTGGCGTCGGGAAATTTGTAATAAAGTCTCAGTTGTTGGAGCTGACGATTACTTTGTAATAAGGGGCGGGTATCCCACAGGGGAATGTTGTCGATGGTTAGGTGATTTTTTTCTAGATCGGTGCTGGTCAGATTACCTTGGGGGTTAAAGGTTTCAACTTCAACACTATCGAGGTCAAAGGCTGCTCTGGTCAGGGCAATAGTCCGAGCAATATAGGGTCGTTCTAAGGCTAACTCGTTGGGTTCGACTTTAAACCGTTGCACTGCTGCGGGTAAGATTACCCCAGCAATTCCCCATATCCCTAGGTATAAGCCGAGTATCCACAATGCTATTGGTATTTTGGTGGGCAGACGGCGTATCCAGACAATTGACCTCAAGAGTAACAACAGTGCGATCGCAAAGGCCAGAATGCTCAATCCTGTATTAAAGGGCAACTTGACTGAGACATTGGTATAGCTTGCACCGTAAGCCACACCACGGGTTGAATACAGTAAATTGTACCGGGAAAACCAATAGTGGAAGGCTGTGATTGCCGACACAGCAGACCCAAGGCCATATAGGTGCCGTAGTTGGTTTTGGGAAAATCCTGGAAATTTACCATCTGAGAGGCTATTGCCTGAGGTTAAGTAAATTAGCCATACCGCAACTAGACCAAAGAGAAATAATCCCCCTAGCCAAAAATCCAATAGTTGCCATACCGGTACGCCAAATACGTAGAAGCCGATATCCTGTCTAAATAGTGGCTCGGTAGTGTTAAAGGCAGTGGGATAGAAATACTCTAAAATTCTGCCCCATTGTTCTGAGATCACCATCGCCCAGGAAAAACTTAGTGCTAGGGCGATCACTCTTAACCACAACTGAGTATTCACCATTAGCCCTACCATCACTGCCGATATCATCCCCAGCTGCCAAACTAGATGGCTTCTGGATTCCGATAAAAATAGCTTTCCGAGAGATACCCAACCCAAGGGTGACGGTAGGGGGGGGGTCGCTTCACTCAGAAAGGTGGCTGACAAGGTTTCCCGATTGAAATGCCAAACAGAAAAGGCCATTTTTCCGTAGTACAACAGCACCACCCCAACTAATACACTGAGTGCTAGGGCAAATGGCAAAAGCGATCGCAATCTGAAGGCTGGGCGTTTTCTAGAAAATTTTCCTCTTGGTCTGACTCCCGATCTCACTATTGGGGAGGGTGAGTTTAACTGTGTTTGGTTAAGGGTTAAAGATGAAGAGTCAAGAGTCTTGAACCCTTTTAGCCAGGTAATCTCGAGATCAGCTAAGTTTTCTGGATGCTTGAAATGGTTGGCTAACCGTAAATTGGTCAGCAAAAACCCCAATGATAGGCTAAAGACAATTCCCCACAAACTCAGCTGGGTCTGCAAATGCAGCAAGAAAGCGGATAGATAATCCACTTCCGTGAACCATAAAATTTCTGCTACCAGGTGAGATAGCAAATTCCAAGCTATCGATAAACCTAGTAGCCCAGTAACCCAGCGCAAGAGTTTGGTCATTGGTCTTTAAGTCTTTGGTAACTTCCAGGATAGCGTGGTCTATCAAAAAGTAAGCATTCAGCCGTCAGTTGTCAGCCGTCAGCTTATTTTTCAAGTAGCGTATTAGCTGATAGCTGTTCGCGTAGCGTGTGCGTAGCACATAAGCTGATAGCTGATAGCCAGTAGGGTGGGCAAAGTGCTGTGATCTATAATACTGATTTGAACCAAACTGTTTTTGCCCACCCTACAAGTTTCAAAAACATACCCATGCCAGTAGGGTGGGCAAAGTGCTGTGATCTATAATACTGATTTGAACCAAACTGTTTTTGCCCACCCTACAAGTTTCAAAAACATACCCATGCCAGTAGGGTGGGCAAAGTGCTGTGATCTATAATACTGATTTGAACCAAACTGTTTTTGCCCACCCTACAAGTTTCAAAAACATACCCATGCCAGTAGGGTGGGCAAAGTGCTGTTATCTATAATACTGATTTGAACCAAACTGTTTTTGCCCACCCTACAAGCTACAAGCTGCTAAATTGCTTGCTTGCCAGTATCCAAATTAAACAGCATTTGTAACGATTCCATCGCCAGGCGTCGGGTTTCAATATCTTGCTGTGCTCGTAATTGCACCATCGGGTCATGAAGGATTTTGTTAACAATCCCTCTGGTTAAGGCTTCGATCACTTCTTGATGTTTTTCGGCAAATTCTGACCCAAGACGGGATAGAGCTTTCTCTAGCTCTTGCTCACGGATTGTTTCGACCTTGCTGCGCAAGCTACTAATGGTAGAAACGGTTTCTAGGGAACGCCACCAGATGTCAAAGGCTTCCACTTCTTCGTATAAGAGTTCTTCTGCTTCCATGGCCATCTTACGACGGCTTTCCTGATTCTGTGCTACCACTGCTTTTAAGTCATCCACGTTGAAGGAGTGGACAGTCTCTAGCTCATCAACATCCGCTGCCACATTACGAGGCACAGAAATATCAATTAGCATTAATGATTGGCTAGTCTGCAACACTCCTTCTAAATTCGACCGAGTCAGCAGTGGTTCGGTGGCACCGGTGCTAGTAAATACGATATCTGACTGAGCAACCACTGTCATCATATCTGACAACGAATCCAGTTTTAGATCCGCTTTGGGAAACGCTTTTGCTAACTCTTCAGCCCGTTTGGTGGAACGATTCAGAATTGAGATATCTACGGCACCTTTGGCCAGCAGATGTTTCACTAGCAAGCGGGACATCTTGCCAGCACCGATAATTGCTATTTTATAGGGGGTCAAAGAGGTGCCATAAAGGGTCTCTACCTTCTGCTGAGCTAACTCTACCGCTGCTGAGCTAATGGAGACCGCCCCTGTTCCAATACTGGTTTCCGTGCGAACTCGCTTACCGGCTGTAATTGCTTGTTTAAACAATCGATTCAGTAGACGTCCGATTCCCTTGTGTTGCTGACCAAGTTTGTGGGTGGTTTTGACCTGAGCTAGAATTTGCCCTTCTCCTAAGACTAGGCTATCTAGACCTCCAGCAACCCGCATTAAGTGCATGACTGCATCTTGATACAACAGAATAAATAGGTGGGGGCGCAACTTGGCTAGAGGAATGCCAGCTTTTTCTGTCAGAAACTGGCACAATTCTCGAATTCCTGCATCAGTTTCTGTGGTTACTATATAAACTTCCAACCGATTACAAGTACTCAGTATCGCTACCTCTTCTATATGAGGATAGCTACATAAGTGGGGCATCACAGTCTCTAACTGGGCTTCTGGAATGCTCAGTTTTTCTCTGACTTCAACCGGTGCTGTCTTGTGGCTCAGACCTACTACGGCAATGTTCATGGTTTTGATGGGAATGTTTTGATAGGAGTAGGGAATAGGGAATAGGGAATAGGGAACAGGGAAAAAATATTGTGTACTTTATTAGTTTGAAAACCGTTATATTAGTAATTCTTTATCGGTTTCGCGGTACAAATGTTTTCTACAAATGTTTCCTACAAATCCTTCCTAAGACGAAGTTGAAGGAAGGGTTAAACTAGGTTTTAAACCTTCCTTCAAGCTTGAACTACTGTTGCGGTTAGGGCGTGTTTTCAAAGTTTTCCGCAAGATTATGATCCCCCCCAGCCCCCCTTAAAAAAGGGGGGAGCCATACTCAAAGTCCCCCTTTTTTAAGGGGGATAATGGGGGATCTCCGAGGCAAGAAGACACGCCCTAGGCGCTACAGGGGTAAGGATTCGGCTGATAGCTGATACGCGACACGCTGATAGCTTACCTACAAGGTTACAACCCTCTTCCTAAGAGTTAGCTCAATTGGATATACTTGGGCTGTTCAAACATATGGACGGTGTCCACAAATCGAGCGGTCTTGGACTGACTGGAAATAACTAGGCTTTGAGTCCGTGCTCCACCTTGGAAGAACCGAACCCCATTCATCAGGGTTCCTGGGGTGATACCACAAGCAGCAAACAGTACGGTCTCACCAGAGGCTAGTTCCTGAGCATTGTAAACCTTATCGGGATCGGTAATACCCATTTCGTTGAGCCGGGCAATGTTGCTTTCCTTGCTCTCCCCAATCAAACCAGTTTTCACGATGGCGGGATCGTAGATTAGCTGACCTTGGAAGTGTCCCCCTAAGGCACGCATTGCTGCTGCTGAGATTACCCCTTCTGGCGCAGCACCGATTCCCATCAAGGCATGGATATTGGTACCAGCAAAGGCACAGGAGATGGCGGCGGAAACGTCACCGTCACTAATCAGTCGCACCCGAGCACCAGCTCCCCGGATTTCGTTGATCAAGTCCTTGTGACGGGAACGGTCCATCACCACCACTACCAGTTCATCAATGGAGCGCTCTAGACAATCGGAGAGGATTTTAAGATTTTCCGTTGCGGACTTGTTGATATCTACATGATTCTTGGCTTGGGGTGGTGCTGCCAGCTTTTTCATGTAGAAGTCAGGAGCAGCAAATAGACCACCCTTCTCAGAAATAGCTAGCACTGCCATGGAACCGTTTTGCCCATAGGCAACTAGGTTGGTTCCTTCACAGGGGTCAACCGCAATATCAATTTCTACCAGCTCATCTGGGTTACAGAATTGGGCAGCATTCTCTTGGGTGCAAATCCCAACTTCTTCACCAATGTAGAGCATGGGAGCATCATCCCGCTCCCCTTCTCCAATTACAATGCGACCCCGCATATAGATCTTGTTCATCCGCTCCCGCATGGCTTCTACAGCCACTTGGTCAGCAGTGTTTTTCTCCCCTTTACCCATCCATTTGGCGGATGCGATCGCAGCTTTCTCTACGACTTCTATAATTTCTAAGCCTAGTGTATTTTCCAAAGCGCCCGTTCTCCCAAAAGCTTGATGAGCTTATTTTCTTAATTATTTGTTTACAGTCTTTAAGTCTATCAGAGCTTGGTATCTCGTAGAAGGGAACAGGGAATCGGGAATCGGGAATTGGGAATCGGGAATCGGGAATCGGGAATCGGGATCGGGAATCGGGAATCGGGAATCGGGAATCGGGAACAGTGACTGAAACCCTTTTCCCTCCTTAGTTTCAAATTCCCCCCTTATTAAGGGGGGTTAGGGGGGATCACCCACACTGCCTATTTCTTGTTTGCCCCCTAAATCCCCCAATTCTGGGGGACTTTGATATCATTACTACCCAAAATTTTGGGGTTAGGGGGGATCACCCATCCTGCTTCTTAAACCAAGGACCCACCACCTGGATCAATCTGGTCAGTGCTCCCAATAACACTGCGATCGCTAAAATCATTTCCGCTGGACTGTCCCCATCCTTGAGCCAGAGAGCAGGATTTTCCATTAGGGGCTGTGGTTGTTCGACTAATGCTATGGTGTCAACTCCTTGATTATCAAGTACTTGCTCTTTGAGGTGATTCATGGTGATGCTTCGATTTCCTAACTGAATCCATAGTGACCTGAGGGTAGTGTCTACAAGCAACAGCTAGTTGAGGGTAGCTACAACCACCGTGTATCAAGGCTAGACTAGTTGAGGGTAGCTTCTGCAATTGTGGGAAAACCTACCCTAACCCTCAACTTTCTTTCTTGCCCATCCCCCAATAGCATGCCCAGACGTACTTTAGGTCCTACTGTTCAAAAAAGAGCACTACGTCTATTTAAAGCATTAGTTTCTTTTGCCCAAGACATCGCTAATCAGGGGAATCCCGATATTAAATTCCGTTGGATAGAGAAAACCTCAACTAATCCAAAACTAGTAATTGAAACTCAGACCAGATATTTAATCCAACTCACCAACAAGGATAACTATCCAGATAGTCTCAGCAAGGCTCAAGTGGTAGAAGCTTTGCAGCGGATGGAAGACTTCTTAGGAATTTTAGAAGACAACCGTGTCAAGAAAAAAGGAACAGAAGAAAGGCATTTCACCCTGACACTCTACGCTCCAGACCTAGCCACAAACCTAGAAAGATTTAAGCAAGAGTGGGACAATAAACGACCAGAGAAATCCAAACAGCAAGAACAAGCAACTGCTACTCCTCCCAAAACCTGCCAATCCCTTCGCCCTAAGCCAGGGGTTCCCTTCCAAGCCCCACCCCTACCAGCTTACTTTATCCAGCGCCCAGAGGTAAGCCAATCCCTGAAGCAATCCTTACTATCAGAGCAGACCGCTAAGACGGGAACTCTGGTAGTTAGCGCCATTTATGGTTTAGGGGGTATTGGTAAATCTACCTTGGCTGCTGCCCTTGCCCATGACCGAGAGGTACAGACTCATTTTGCCGATGGTATTCTGTGGGCAACCTTGGGTCAGCAGCCAGACTTGCTGTCTTTTCTCAGTAGTTGGATCCAAGCACTGGGAGACCATGACTATAAACCCACTAATACTAATGCGGCTTCTAGACATTTACAAACCTTGCTGTTTGAAAAGGCTACGCTGCTAGTAGTCGATGACGCTTGGAACCCAGACCATGTGCAACCCTTTCGGATTGGTGGTGCTAAGTGCCGGGTGTTAGTGACCACTCGTGAAGCTCAAATTGTGGGAGTGACTCGCTATGATTTAGATTTGATGAGTCCCTCACAAGCCTTAGCCTTACTGGAAGAGTATGGGGGTTCTAAACTTAAGGGGTCAGACCGTAAACAAGCCCAAGCCCTAGCCACAACAGTGGGCTACTTACCCCTAGCCCTGGAGTTAGCGGCAGCACAAATAGCAGATGGTATTTCCTGGCAGGAGTTACTCACTGACCTGCAAGAGGAAATTGCCCTGTTGGAAACCTTAGATTTACCAGGTGCCCAAGAGGTTGATGAAAAGCGACGCAAGCACTACAGCCTAGTGGCATCCTTTAATCTGAGTCTACGGCGACTACCATCGGAAAAATTTCAGCAATTTGCCTGGTTGGGTGTCTTGCCAGAAGATGTCTCGATTAGTCCTGCTTTAGGCACAACCTTGTGGGATGTCAGTGCTAGAGAGGCCAGAAAGACCTTACAGTATTTTAAATCTAAGGCTCTACTGCTATCTGGTAAATCCACTAATGGCACTCCCACCTATCAGCTCCATGACTTAGTTCATGACATGGCCCGTCGGCTGCTAACTGCTGAAGGAGCTACAGGGGTAGAGAGTAGCTTACCGGGTTTGGGATTAAGCTGGCCCCAAGCCCATGGTCAACTCCTAGAGCGCTATCGCCAAAAAACCCAAAACGGATTGTGGCACACCCTACCGGATGATGGCTATAGTCACAGTTATCTGACCTGGCATTTAGAAAAAGCCGGTTGGGTAGAGGACGTACACCAACTGCTGCAGGAGGAAACAGAAGCTGGACGCAATGGTTGGTATCAAGCCTGTGAACGTTTGGATAAACTGGGGAGCTTTGTCAAGGATGTGGCCAAGGCTTGGCAGTTAGCAGAACAGGCTTTTTCCTCTTCACCAACTCGTTCCATTAGTTTGCAGTGCCGTTATGCCTTGATGGTGTCTTCTGTGAGTAGTTTGCTTGGGCATATTCCAGGAGAATTGATGGCAGCCCTGGTAGAGAAAAAGATCTGGACTCCAGTTCAAGCTTTGGCTTATGTTAAACAAATACAACATGCTAGTAATCGAGCAGAAGCACTAAAACAGCTAGCCCCAAAATTACCCAAAACACTACTCCCAGAAGCCCTCAAAATCGCACGGGCTATTACCAAGGAGTCAGACCGAGCCAGAGCGTTAAGTGGACTAGCACCACAGTTGCCGGAAATTTTACCAGAAGCCCTAGAAGTAGCACGGGTGATTACCGATAATAGAAACCGAGCCTATGTCCTGGGTAAACTAGCATCAGATTTGCCAGAAATCTTATCAGAAGCCCTCGAAGCAGCACGGGGGATTACCAATAACACAGACCGAGCCGATGCCCTATGTAAACTAGCACCACAGTTGCCGGAAATTTTACCAGAAGCCCTAGATGCGGTACGAGCCATTAGCAATAAGAAATACCGAACCTATTCCCTATGTAAACTAGCACAACATTGGCCGGAAATCTTACCAGAAGCCCTAGATGCAGCACGGGCCATTACCAATAACACAGACCGAGCCTATGCTCTTAGAACACTAGCATCAGATTTGCCAGAAATCTTATCAGAAGCCCTCGAAGTAGCACGAGCTATTACCAATAACACAGACCGAGCCGATGCCCTATGCAAACTAACACCACAGTTGTCGGAAATCTTACCAGAAGCCCTCGAATTAGCACGAACCATTACCAATAATACAGACCAAGCCGATGCCCTATGTCATATAGCACAACATTTGCCGGAAAGCCTCCTCCCAGAAATCCTAGAAGTTATAGGGACAATAAGAAATAATAGAATAGGGTCGGTAATATATTTTGATAATGGAATAGAGGAGTCTAAAAAAGCTAGTAGACTCAAAAGACTAGCACCACATTTACCTAAGAGGCTACTTTCACAAGCTTTAGAAGTCGCACGGTCAATTTCCGATTATACAGAGCGACTCTATGCTCTGTCACAACTAGCACTACACTCACCAGAAATTTTACCAAAAGCTCTAGATTTGGCGCGAGCCATTACCGATAATACAGACCGAGCCTATGCCCTGAGAAAATTAACACCACAGTTACCAGAAATTCTACCAGAAGCTTTAGATGCGGCACGAGCCATTACCGATAACGTAGACCGAGCCTATGCACTGAGAAAATTAACACCACAGTTACCGGAAATCCTACCAGAAGCCCTAGATGCGGCACGAGCACTTACCGATGAGAGATACAGAGCTAATGCCCTGAGTGAACTAGCACAACATTTGCCGGAAATCTTACCAGAAGCCCTAGATGCTTTACCAGCAACCCATGAGTGGAAGCAAGCCGATGTTTTGGTAGAACTAGCACCACAGTTGCCAGAAAGCTTGCTACCACAAGCGCTAGAGGTAGCAAGCGCCATTACCGATAACGGAGACCGAGCCTATGCCCTGAGTGGACTAGCACCACAGTTACCGGAAATCCTACCAGAAGCCCTAGATGCAGCACGGGCACTTACCTATGATCTGGATCGAACCAAGGCCCTGAAAGAACTAGCAAAACATTGGCCAGAAATCCTACCAGAAGCCATAGAAGCGGCATGCTCCACTACCGGTGAGTGGGAGCAATCCCTTGCTATAAGCAGCCTAGCACCAGATTTGTTGGAAAGCTTGCTCCCACAAGTCCTAGAAACAGCACGGGCAATTCAGTCTGAGTATTACCGAGCCGAAGCGTTCAGTGGACTAATCAAAAATCCCCACTTTTCCCTCCAAGAAGACGTTTCCCTTTGGCAAGAGTTTCTTCACACCTTGGCTTGTCACGATCGCCAGCAGTTCTTAGAAGACCTGGTTAATCTCAGTCCAACTATTATCTCGTTGGGAGGCAAGGAAGCTCTGGCTGCAATTGTTGAATCGATTAAGGATGTCAGTCGGTGGTGGCCCTAGAGTGGAGAGTGTGGGAAGTGTGGGGAGATGGGGAGATTTTTATTAAGGGCTTGTTCCGACTTCTAACTTCTGACTTATAACTTCTGACTTGCGCGTAGGGCTATAGTGCGATCGCACCGATCAAGCGGCAAACGAGTACTGGCATGTGAGAAAATCGTACTCGTCAATAACAAATTGGTACCGGTTTTTAATACGCAAGTACTAGTGTATTAGCAACAAGTACTAGTTACTGAGAAACGAGTACTGTTAAGTGATAAACTAGTACTCGTTAGCGACAAACTAGTACTTGTTTGTTATACACCAGTACTGGTTAACGAAAACGAGTACTAATATATAACAAACTAGTACCCATTTGTTATACACCAGTACTGGTTTGTTATACACCAGTACTAGTTAACGAGAAACGAGTACTGGTAAGTGATAAACTAGTACTCGTTAGCGACAAACTAGTACTAGTTTCCAGTAAATGGGTACTCGTGTGTTAGATTTTAATACAGCACTACCCACTTCAGACTTCAGACTATTGGCTCTTGCCTCTTCCCTGCTCCCTGCTCCCTGCTCCCTAAAACTTAGATATTTGTATCTCACAAGTCTTAGAGGTTGCTATAGATTCAACACCATAGGATTAACCAACAATGCTGGATTTTCTCAATCCCATCCTAGGACGCAAGCCAGAACAGGTCAATAACTCACCGCTAAGTCTTTTCAGACTATAGCGGGAGCTTGTTAAAAGCTCATAGTTGACCAGTCTAAGTTTTCTAAAAACTACGTTATTTCTGAGTGTTCAAGTTCCTACCTGGGGATGCGTAGCTAGTCCCCAGCTCTAGAACCCAGCCGTTAAACAGGTGTAGTTGAGTTAAGCCAGTGCGATTGGGAAAGTACCGAGAAATAACTTTGACGAAGCTAACTTTACCCTAGCGATAGGAGGAAACACAGTTATGCGTGTCTTTGTACTTAACAAAAATCGACAACCTTTAGACCCATGTAAACCGGCGAGAGCGAGAATTTTACTCTCAACAGGCAAAGCCAAAGTCTATCGTCGTTACCCATTTACTATATTTTTGACGGAAGAAATAAAGGAACCAATCACTCACGAACATCAGTTAAAAATAGACCCTGGTGCAAAAACAAGCGGTCTAGCCATTGTCCAAGGAAAGCGGGTAATCTGGGGAGCCGAACTTACCCATAGGGGTTTTCAAATACGAGAAGCTTTAACCTCTCGCAGGCAGTTAAGATGCTCCCGACGCAATCGTAAGAATCGATACCGCAAGCCCAGGTTCCTTAATAGAACTAGACCAAAAGGTTGGTTAGCTCCTAGCCTGATGTCTAGAGTTCAAAATATTTTAACTTGGGTTAAAAAGCTAACTCGATTATGTCCTGTTACAGGTATCTCCCAAGAATTGGTTAGGTTCGACACTCAAAAGCTGCAAAATCCTGAAATATCTGGTATCGAGTACCAACAGGGTACACTTTACGGCTATGAACTTCGGGAATATTTACTTGAAAAATGGAATCGCAAGTGTGCTTATTGTGGGGCAACAGGTACTCAGTTAGAAATCGAGCATATCAAGCCTAAATCTAAAGGTGGCTCCGATCGAGTTTCTAATTTAGCGATCGCTTGTCGCCCATGTAACCAAGCTAAATCTAACCAAGATATTGAGCTTTTCTTATCCAAGAAGCCTAGCATATTGAAACGTATACTGAATCAAGCTAAACGCCCCCTCGCTGATGCGGCTTCTGTTAATACAACCCGCTGGAAATTGTACCACGAATTAAAATCAATCGGGTTGCCTATTGAAGTGGGCAGCGGCGGATTGACTAAATTCAATAGGTGCCGCCAAAGTCTTCCTAAAACTCATTGGTTGGATGCGGCGAATGTTGGAAAAGTTGAAACATTGATTATTGAAGTAACCCATCCTTTGATAATGACCGCAAAGGGGCACGGTACTCGTCAGCTCTGTAGAACCAATAAGTATGGATTCCCTATTCGTCATTGCTCCAGAATTAAATTTCACAAAGGCTTTCAAACGGGCGATATAGTTCGTGCTGTAGTAACCAAAGGCAAAAATATCGGTACCTATGTAGGACGGGTTGCTACCAGAAAATCAGGGTCTTTCAACATATCAACTAAATCAGGATTGGTGCAGGGCATCAGTCACAAATATTGCCAATTTATTCACAGGAAGGATGGTTATGCCTATACAAACTAAACCCTGTCCTCCCTTTCCTCTCACCGCGTGCGTCAAAGATTATAGCGGGAGACGACCGGGAGGCGGACAGATGAAAGCCAACGTGGAAATTTACACGTGGCAAGCCTGCCCCTTCTGTATCCGAGCGAAGCTATTGCTATGGTGGAAAGGGGTTGACTACACCGAGTATAAAATCGATGGGGACGACAATGCCAGAAACCAGATGGCGGAACGAGCCAACGGCGGTCGAACGGTACCCCAAATTTTTATAAATAACCAACACATTGGCGGTTGCGATGAGTTGTATGATTTAGACGCTAAGGCACAATTGGAGGCTTTGTTAACTCAGGCAGCAAGCTAATGGGAATCGGGAATCGGGAATCGGGAATCGGGAATCGGGAAGAGAGAGCGTTGCTGATTATGGGTATGATTTTGCCCCCCTAGGGAGTGTTTTCAAAGTTTTCCGCAAGATTATGATCCCCCCCAGCCCCCCTTAAAAAAGGGGGGAGCCATACTCGCTCGTCCCCCTTTTTTAAGGGGGATAATGGGGGATCTCCGATGTTCCCTATTCCCTACCTTGACAGTGAAATATTCAACTTAGTGCAAGATCGGAATAGAAGAGTTAAGGTTGATTGGTTAAGCTTTCAGGGTCAATAACAATAGTGAAACGTTTAATAATTAGTGCCTTAGTATTCGTGATCATGTTGGGAGTGGTAGCATTTCCTGCTGCTGCTACGGTCAAGCGCTATCAAATTAGTGAATCTCCTAATGTTGATCTGTCTTTAGATGGCCCTGCCTTTGACTTGGGTGGTGGTGGTCCTGATGTGGATCAAGCGATCCAGTGGATGATTAACGAAGTTAGGGATTGCAGCAAATGCGATCGCACTGTTGATGTGGTTATAATCCGGTCTTTTGGTGGCGATGGCTACAATGAACCGATCTATAACATGAACGGGGAATAATTAGTTTTGGGGAATCGGGAATCGGGAATCGGGAATCGGGAGTAGGGAACAGGGAACAGGGAACAGGGAATAGTAGGAAAGATATTCGAGTAGTTTTTGGTGTTATGATTAAGTAGTATTAGTTTTCGTGATATATCTAGTTTACTAATCAAAAAATACACCATAAAATGGTTACAATAAATCCAATATTTATGGATTTCAATTAATAATTGAAATTTTAAAATAGTAATAAACAATTAACCCTTAATCCTGATCTCCCCATCTCCCCATCTCCCCATCTCCCCATCTCCCCATCTCCCCATCTCCCCATCTCCCCATCTCCCCATCTCCCAACTCGGAAGCGCACACGCCTGAACCCCA
>NZ_JAAHHU010000980.1:0-1839 GCF_010672095.1 Moorena sp. SIO3I6
GATTATCCAACAGATAAATGTATCCATCAATTATTTGAAAACGTTGTTGAAAAGAACCCAGATGCAGTAGCTTTAATATTTGAGGCTCGACAACTAACCTACGCCCAACTCAACTACAAAGCTAACCAACTTGCTCACCATCTATTAGGTTTAGGCATAAGCCGAGAAACACCAATAGGCATATACATAGACCCTACTGTAGAAAGAATCGTCGGTTTATTAGCAATACTCAAAGCAGGAGGAACTTACGTAGCAATAGATCCAACCGACAAATCACAGGATTTGCAGTCAATTTCGGTAATATTAACCCTAAACCACCTCAAATCAGAAATTCCTGAATCCAATGCTCAAATTCTATGTATAGACACTGAGTGGGAATTAATAGCCAAACAGAATACAGACAACCCAAATACAGGAACAACAGCCACCAATCTTGCCTATATCATCAATGAAACGTTAGTAGAACATCACAGCGTAGCTCAACGTTTACAATGGCTACAAGAAACGCTGAAAATAACTAATCGAGATATTCTACTGCATAAAACATCTCTGACTCAAGATGTTGCTCTTCTGGAAATAGGTTTACCTCTAATCAGTGGTGGTAGTGTAGTTATAGCTGCAAATGACGAGCCAACAGAATTACAGAAATTAATCAGCCAGCACAAAATTACCATAGTTCACCTGTATCCATCAGAACTACCCACCTGGTTAAATACAACTAACCAGGCAGCATCTTTGAACAGTTGGCGATCGCTCCTTAGCAGTGGAGAAACTCTATCAACAGAAATAGCCAACAAATTTATCGAAAGTTACCCAGTGTCATTACACAACTTCTACAGTCTCCCAGAAGCAGGAGGAGAAGTTACCCACTGGCAATGGCTAGAAGAACCTCCTAGAGAAAATGTACCTGTAGGCAACCCTGGTCGGTTATCAGTTTATGTATTAGACCAACACCAAGACCCTGTCCCCACAGGAGTACCAGGAGAAATCTATATTGGAGGTTCCAGTTTAGCCAGAGGTTATCTGCATCAAGAGCAAAAGAGAGCGCAGCAATTTATTGAACACCCCGAATTAGGTAAACTATTCCAAACAGGAGACATAGGACGTTATCATAACCAGGGTTATGTAGAAATAATCAAGGCTAAACAACGGCAGACATGGATTCAAGGAAAGCGAATAGAACTAGCGGAAATAGAAACTGCCTTGTTATCAGTTGCCGGAGTAGAACAAGCTTATGTATTAGCAAATCAAACATTCCTAATAGCTTATATTGTGGTGGCTGGAGTTTGGACACCCGAACAATTAGATTCTCAAATTCAACAGCAGTTACCTTCATACATGATGCCAGGAGCTTATATTCCTGTATCAAGTTTACCTTTGACTCACGAAGGAAAAGTAGACGAAGTAGCCTTAGCCCATTTCCCAGTAAGTGATCATGAGACGGAGCGTAAAATTGCTCAGAAGCGATTGAGGGATTCCCACGTGTATATATCGCCTACCAGTGATAACGGCAAATGCTAATCTACGCGCAAGTCAGACTATTGAGCTAGGCGATAAAAAAAAACGGAATAATATTGAAAATATTAACAGGATAGAGGTGGAACTATGAACTCAGATTATGTTCGTTTGCCAAAAGAATTAGTAGAGGGAGAAAAAGGAGAAAAACTTTGGGAATACTGGCAACAAAAATTGGCAGGGGAATTACCAGTATTGAATTTGCCCACTGACAGACCGCGATCGCCTCTACAAACTGATAACGGTGCTGCTTACCCTTTCAAGTTATCTGAAAAGCTGACTCGGCAACTAAAGGCACTGGCCAAACAGGAAGAGGTAACTCTT
>NZ_JAAHHU010000981.1:0-1836 GCF_010672095.1 Moorena sp. SIO3I6
AAGGTTAACCCTTCCACAAACAGTCCATCATGCATCCCCTCCATCATTAAGATGAATACATCCACCAGCAATCCTAGTGCTATTACCATCCCATATAAGATCATATTGTTGAGGGTGTACCCACCAAGCCAGAGCAGAAATATAG
Source organism: Moorena sp. SIO3I6 (assembly GCF_010672095.1). Taxonomy (NCBI): domain Bacteria; kingdom Bacillati; phylum Cyanobacteriota; class Cyanophyceae; order Coleofasciculales; family Coleofasciculaceae; genus Moorena; species Moorena sp. SIO3I6. The sequence goes on from NZ_JAAHHU010000981.1 coordinate 146, forward strand.
CTCCGAGAAAGGTTAAAGGAATCGATAACCCAGCAATTATGGCTTCTCGCCAGGTCAGGGCAATGAACAAGATGATAAAAACACCAACCACTGCCTGAATCACATTAATGATCAGGTTATTCTGCTCATCGTGAATCTGTTCGTCCTGCCTGTAGGTAATCCGATAATCCATCCCAAAAGGCCAGACATTGAGGTCTTGCTTGAGAGACTCCAGTTCTTCTAAGGTTTTTTCGATGACGTTAATCGAGTCAGACCCTGGTACTTTCACTACATCCATGCTGACGGTGGGTTCAAACTCAGAACCCTGCCAACTAATGAAAGCACGAGACTTTTCCCTTTCCAAATCCCGACGTACTAAGGCAACTTCATCTAGGCGCACTACCCTACCATAACTACCACCCAAACGAGTGATAGGCAAGCTACGTAAATCTTCCAAGGTACGAAACCTACCGTACAATCGTACCTGAGCCCCAATCTGTTCATTTTCAATCTGGTCCCAGGGCATATCCTGGTTAGCAACTCTGAGGCGGTCACTTACTGTGGTTGGGGAAATCCCCAAAGTAATCATGCGGCTGGGGATAAGTTGGACATTGATAACTTCTTTCCGTTGTCCTGCTACATTAACCTCCCGTACATCCGAGACTTTTTCCAGTCTTTCTTGAATATTTTCCGCCGCCCGACTGAACACCGCCGGATCGAGATTACCATATAAAGCAATCGAGAAAATTGGGACATCTTGGGCAGAGATTTGCTGTATATTTGGTTGATTAGCCTCTGAATTAATCTCCGGTTCAGCATCATTGACTTTTTGCCGCAGCAGCGCCATCGACTCCTGAACATTGGCATTCGCTTGAAATTCCACTGATATCTGGGAGAAACCGTTGAAAGAAGCACTCTCAACTTTCTTCAATCCCTTTAGGGATTTGAGTTCTTTTTCAATTTTATCGGTGACTTGAGTTTCTATGGTTTCTGGGTCAGCCCCTGGCCAACTAGTAGTCACTATCGCCATGGGAATTTCCACATCTGGATCGGCTTCTTTGACCATCGACTGATAACCCATCAATCCACCCAAGGTTAGCAAAACGATCAAGAGAATACCAAATACTGTTTTCAGGAAAAAGAATTTAGCTAAACCTGAGGCTCGGTTAACATCAGGCACATCATGGCCATTATGCCCATTATGATGTATTTTATCCTGTAAACCCTCAGGTTTAGGGTTGGATGAAACCAGCTTACTACTCATCAATTACCTACCAAAGGAAAACGTCATCTGACCAATTACAAACTTTCCAAATTGCTAGTCAATCACTTCAACTGGTGTGCCATCAACTAAGCGATTTAGTCCTTCTGTGACCACTAAGTCGCCAACTTCAACACCACTTGAAATTTCTTGCATAGAAATCCCCCTAATCCCCGCTGTTACCGGACGCAGTTTGACGACTTTTTCTTGTTGATTTACAACAAATACATAGGGTTTCTGGTCTCGGTAGACAATTGCATTAAGAGGAACACTTAGGGCTGTGGGGTTTTCTGCCACAGCGATCCAAAGAGAAACTCGCTCCCCATCCAGTACATTCTTACTTCCTTGGTACAGGCGGATGGTCACGTGTACAGAACGCTCACCAGGGTTAACCGAAGGACTGACTGAAAAAATTGCGCCTCGGGCTTTAGCAAGGCGAAACAATTCCTGT
>NZ_JAAHHU010000982.1:0-1833 GCF_010672095.1 Moorena sp. SIO3I6
AACATTTTGCTGAACGAGGGTCTGCGGGCTTGGATGGCTCCGGCAGACCAACCTCACCAAAACTTTGAGTTCCCTGAGGAAGTACTGCCTCGCGGTAACGCTCTGTAACACTCCAAGGCGGAACCAGAATTAAGGTTAGCGCTTGGATTTTCTCAAAGCCCCACCTCCTGGTGGGGCTTTGAGCAGTTCTAGAAAAAGAAAACTGGAAGGCTCTGAGCAAGATTAGGCGAATTTATCATGATCCTAGTTTGCAGAGGTTGCAATTTGATCGATAGTCTGTTAACTTAAGGAAAGGTGATAATCCTGGAAAGGTAAAAAAAACCGCTTAGGGATTAAAGGAGGTGATGCCCATGGAAGATAGTAGTAAAATCATGGGTCATCTGGTTGGAGTTAGCCGGCTGTGCGCCGGGGCTGTTCTCTAGGAGTTAGCTGGATTCTCTACGGAGAATCTATATGACTGCTTAGGCAGGGCTACCTAAGAGTTCCTCTCGGCAGCCTGGTTTCAATCAGAAGACCCGCTAGACCGCTCTCACACCAGGTGTTATGGATTAACCAAAACACTAGCCGTGAGAGCGGATAGTTTTTTGTATGGGATTGTTTAAGGAGTGCATCTAAGAATCATGGCTCAACTACTCAGTGATGCAGAAATTAAAGCCAAGGCGAGTCAGCTAGAAGACTGGAGTGTGGAAGGGAAAACCCTGCGTAGTAATAAGACATTCAAGGGTTTTGTAGAAGCGATCGCGTTTGTGAATAAACTTGTTAACCCATCTGAAGCGGCAGAACACCATCCTGACCTAGAGATTTCCTACAATAAGGTAACGATTACTTTAACCACTCATGATAGTGGTGGCTTAACCTCGAAAGATTTTGACCTAGCGCAAGTTATTTCAGAGCTGGGTTAATATGCTTTAAATAACTCTAAATAAGTGACAATCGCCTTAGCAATAGACCCCAAGCCAGAAGAAGTTCATCCACTGGCAAAAGAAAAAAAGTTTGTATAGCACTTTGTCGATAAAGGCTATAGTATAAGAATTGTTCCTCTAATAAATTGTTCCTGTAATAGGTTAATAGGTTTTATCGCAATAGCGCTGATTCTTAGATAAAACCAAATACCGGTTTAGGCTGTGGAAAATCGGCTAGCTGGAAATTAACAACGCCAACAAGAAAAAAGTAACGATCCAGCTAGGAATTTCTATAGTCAAGGTAGGTCGGGAAGTTTTGAACCTTCCCAAACGGGATGATGTATTCAATAACCGTGAAGATATCATACCGTAAGCATTACGAGATGTGGCTAATGCCCTCGGTTGTAACATCAGCTTAGTATCCTCCGTGATTAATCCGGAGGAGAGTTCAATAATTTTAAAGGTGTGAGGATTAAGAGAAGATGTCTAAACTACTGTTGAAGTCCCTACTGATAAGTCCTGCTGTAGTGGGTGCTGCTCTCGCCCTTGGTACCAATGAGGTACAGGCAGCCAACAAGGCCAACTCGTTAACAGTTGAGAGTCAAGTTACTACGGAAGCTGCCCCACTTCAAGCTGTCCCAGTAAAGACAATTGCGATCGCTCTTCAGAGCGCGCCAAAGGCGAACGCGGCGGCCCCCACTGCCCCAGAAGTAAAGGATACGCCAGTTTTTTCCACGGAGATGGGCTCCAGCTTGGGTGAGGGAACATCATTAACTTTAAAGGCCGATACCCTAGTTCCTAAGGTAGACGTACCGGAGGCAGAAACAAAAATAGCCCAAGCCGTACCCTCAGCCTCAGATAACAGCCAGCTGTTAAATCAAATTCAACGCTACGGTAAAGAAGGTAGTAACAGCCAAGATCAGGTAACTAG
>NZ_JAAHHU010000983.1:0-1831 GCF_010672095.1 Moorena sp. SIO3I6
CAAGGCGAGATTGCGAGAAAACATGTTATACTAAAAGCACTTATAAAGATAACTTTAATACTCTTGATTGCTAGCATCCCATTTTGGCAAATATATCTTTTTATGTGGGCGGTATAATCCCGCTCACACAGCTGGGGTATAGTTTGTAAAATCTGGGATGCTCCCTATTTATTCCCCAAGATAACCTGTTGACTTTACGCAGAAATTAGTATTTTCGTAATAAATCTTTACCTATTGACGAAAGCAGACAAGCCCTAGTGTCATTGGCGTATATATCTTTCCCCTCTTGTATCCATGCCTTTTTATGCAATAAGTCTGTTTACAACCTAGATACAAACCCTATAATGACCAGGCTACTGATTCAAACCCAAACTGTTCCTGTTATGGTCAATCTTCCTGGGATCATCCCAATGACTCTCGCCCAGTTTTATGAATTCTGTTTAGCCAATCGAGATCTACGAATTGAGCGCACCGCCAGTGGAGAAGTTGTGATTATGCCCCCAGTCTTTTCCGATACAGGCAATCGGAATCTGAAAATTTCTCAACAATTGGCTAACTGGGCTGATCTCGACGGTACGGGTGAAACCTTTGACTCCAGCACCGGCTTTACCTTACCCAAGGTCGCGATCCGCTCTCCAGATGCCTGTTGGATTAAACTGGAGAGCTGGAATGCCTTAACCGAAGAACAGAAAGCTTCCTTTGCCCCCATTTGCCCCGACTTTGTGATCGAGTTACGTTCAGCCAGCGATACACTCAGTGGCTTGCAAGATAAAATGCAAGAATACCTTGACAAGGGTACATCACTGGGTTGGTTAATCGACCGCCAAAACCGGAAAATTTACATTTATCGTCCTAATCAGAAACCAGAGATTTTGGACAATCCTGAAACCGTTAGCGGTGCTCCGGAACTGGCGGGGTTTGTGCTAAACATGAGCAAGATTTGGTGAAAGCAATTGTCAGCTATCAGCTAATGCGCTACTTGAGATGCTACTTGAGGTGCTATCAGACGTCAGCTATCAGCTAATGCGCTACTTGAGATGCTACTTGAGGTGCTATCAGCTATCAGCTAATGCGCTACTTGAGATGCTACTTGAGGTGCTATCAGCCTATGGGCTACAGATGGTGCTACTTGAGGTGCTATAGCACTACCCATTAAAGTTAGGACATTGATAAAAGCTCATTTGCTAATGCACGTCAACTTTTGCCTCTTGCCTCTTGCCAATGCCATTGCGCGTAGCGCTATATCAGCCTATGGTTTAGCTTTCGGTGCGATTGGCCTACGGCCACGCTACGGGATCAGCCCTACAGGCATAGCTGCGCTGACCGGACTACTTCTCAACCAAGATTAACGAGAGTGCGAACGCGCCCCGCGTGACATGCAGGTCGATCGCACTTCTGTGCTAAGAGTTTTGAGAAAGCGATCGCACTTGTGTACCAACAGTTTTAAGAAAGCGATCGCTCTTGTGTAGCAATAGTTTTGAGAAAGCGATCAGCCCTACACCGGTTAGCCCACACCCCATACCCAGTAAGGCTAACAATGCTGCTTGTCACCCCGTCAGGTCAAAAAGACACCGGTTAACTAGTATAATTAACTTAAAAAAAGTTAATTTTTTTTTACATAAAAGGTACCCTCAAGGGGACTATTAAGCTGGGGTTAGATGTATTATTATTTTGGAATAAACATACCCCATTCAGCTGTGTAAGCATGATTATACTGCCTACATAAAAAGATATATTTGCCAAAATAGGATTGTTCCAATCACTAGCATTAAAGTTATCTTTATAAGTGCTTTTAGAATAAAACGCCATGTTCTCCCGCAATCTCGCCTTT
>NZ_JAAHHU010000984.1:0-1829 GCF_010672095.1 Moorena sp. SIO3I6
TGTCCCGATTCCCGATTCCCCACTCCCGATTCCCGACTCCCGACTCCCGACTCCCGATTCCCGATTCCCGACTCCCGATTCCCGACTCCCGACTCCCGATTCCCCCAAGACTTTGTTACAAAAATTTGCAAAAAAATATGTTATAATTAAAGTTTTTTATGTTATAATAGAATCCTAAGACGCGAAAGCGTTAAGAGCCAGCCTGAAGTTTTCCCAAGGCCGAAGGCTGGCTCTAGACCCCCAGTTAAGGAGATACCTAAAGTATGACTTACTCTGAACGCCTATACCCATGGGCGGTCATCCGTTTATTGCCACAAATGCAACGAGTCGTTGTTGGTCGGTACCGGAACCGGTCTGATGCGGAGGGGCATTTGCGAGTGCTTAAACGCTTAATGCCTGATGGGGAATTTGTGATTATTTTTGATTTGCCTGAGCTTATGGATGAAGAACCTGAGGGAAGTGGGGAGTAGGATTTAGAAGTTGCTCAAGTTAGCTCGATTGACATGCAGTTAATCGCACTCTTATCCCAAATCGCTGGAATTTCCGATAGTAACGGATTTTCACCCTTTATTGCTGTTGCTAGCGCTATCCCATGATTATCGAAAATTGCTGTAATTTACGATAACTACTGAAATTGCTGTTGCTAGCGCGATTGACATGCAGTCACGCTACGCGATGGGACCTAGGAGCCGCTAAAAGCGATTGACCGTAGGTCACGCTAAGTGATCGCAGATTTCCCAAATTGCTGAAATTACCAACAGTAAAGGATTTTCAGCGAAGTTGCTGTTGCTAGTGCTATCCCATGATTTTCCAGAATTGCTGGAATTTTCGATAACTACTGAAATTGCTATTGCTAGTGCTATCCCATGATTTTCCAGAATTGCTGGAATTTTCGATAACTACTGAAATTGCTGTTGCTAGTACTATTCCATGATTTCTCAAATTGCTGGAATTTCCAACAGTAACGGATTTTAACCGAAGTTACTCAATAAGGCGCTATCTCATGATTTTCCAAATTGTTGGAATTTCCAACAGTAACGGATTTTCAGCGAAGTTGCTGTTGCTAGCATTATCATGATTTACCCAAATTGCGGGAATTTACGATAACTACCCAAATTGATTAAGCTAACGCGATTGACATGCAGTCACGCTACGCGATCGCATGATTTCCCCAAATTGCTGGAATTTCCGACAATAACGGATTTTCACCCAATGTTTATCCAGCTAGCGCGATCGCATGATTTCCCAAATTGCTGAAATTACCAACAGTAAAGGATTTTCAGCGAAGTTGCTGTTGCTAGTGCTATCCCATGATTTTCCAGAATTGCTGGGATTTTCGATAATCGCGATAGAGCTAGTCCTATCCTATAATTTCTAAAATTGTTGGAATTTCCAACAGTAAAGGATTTTCACACTTTGTTGCTCAATAAGGCGCTATCGCGATCATCCCAAATTGCTAGAATTTTCGATAACTACTGAAATTGCTGTTGCTAGCACTATCTATGATTTTCCGAAATTGTTGGAATTTTCGATAACTCAGAAAATTGATCTAGCTAGCTCTACAGTACTCTCATCCAAAATTGCTGGAATTTTCGATAACTCAGAAAATTGGTCAGCCTAGCATTATCGTGATTATCTAAAATTGCTGGAATTTCGGATAACTAAGAAAGTTGGTCAAACCAGGATTATCGTAATTATCCCAAATTGTTGGAATTTCCGACAATAAACGATTTTCACCCCTTGTTAATCAACTTAGTATTATAATGATTATCCCAAATTACTGTAATTTACGATAACTACTGAAATTGCTGTTGCTAGCTCTATCGTAA
>NZ_JAAHHU010000985.1:0-1826 GCF_010672095.1 Moorena sp. SIO3I6
TGTGATTGTGATCGTCGGAGAAGAGAAAGCCTTAGGCCGACTAAAGCAGTGCTGTAGGAATTGGAACGCCAATAATGTTAAGCTACTACCATTTCAACCTCGGGAAAAACTACCGGAAATGCTAGCAGCAGCGGATGTGGGGTTGGTGATACAAAAGCAGAATGTAATTTCGTTTAATATGCCCTCCAAAATCCAAGTACTGCTAGCTAGTGGTCGCCCCATCCTAGCTTCTGTTCCTGCTAATGGTACGGCTGCCAGAGCTGTCAAAAAAAGCGGCGGTGGCATTGTTGTTCCCCCAGAGGATCCAGAAACTCTAGCAGCAACAATCTTAGAGTTGTATAACGATCCCGCAACAGTTACATTACTGGGCAACAGAAGTAGACAACATGCTCTTCAATATTATTCCTTCGATCAAGCTCTCAACCGTTACGAAGAACTCTTTTCTGACATTCAAAAGAAGCGGTTACTGGCAGCGGTTCAGAAGTCTTGATCAATCCCTTTTACTAATTAGGGAGTAGGGAGTAGGGAGTAGGGAGTAGGCAATAGGCATGCTAGCAATAGGCAATAGGGAAAAAATCTTGTGTACCTCTTGAGAGGTACACAAGTTGTGGATGTTAGGGCAGAAGGAATAGCGATGCAGTGCTACTCCCGACTCCCGACTCCCGACTCCCGACTCCCGACTCCCGACTCCCGACTCCCGACTCCCGACTCCCTAAAATCAGGTTTTCTGCTCAGGAATTACCACCGACCATACCTATCCATACCCCACGCCCCTCCAGATTTCACAGGTATTTTAGTCTCTGCCACTTGTACAAAAAACTGCTCATGATGCTTCCAGCTAATCTCTCCATGCCACGCTTTAATTAGAGCTTGCTCAACAACCCGAGGAAGTTCCCACCATGATAGGTTTTCCTGTAATAGCAATTTTTTAAGTCGCTTTAAGGCTTGCTGAGATGCTGGATCTTTAGAATCAAATAAAGGAGTTGCTAGTCGAATGGGGTCCTTTTGGACAGCACTGATTGACCGACTAACCACTATACTTATTTGCTTAGCTAACTCCTTCATCCCTCGTTGCTTTTGGTACTTCCAACCTTTTTCACTAGACGCATACAACGGTGGGAGGCGATTGAGAGCATAGGTCGCTACTTCTATGGGATTAATACTTTTAGCTATCTCCGGTGACAGTTGATCTAGTCGTCGCTCGATTTCTTCTTCAACAAGGATTTCCATAACATTTTGATAGGCTTGAGTTCTTTGCATTAACCCTGACTTCATGACGATAACTCAATTAATAGTTTTTATGATCATGATTCTCCAATGCTTAGGTTGATAAACAGGTTGATTTTGTGTATACGTTCTGTTTGTTTGAATAAATTGAATTAAAGTTATGGTAAAGATTTAGACTACTTTATTTTATAATGTTATTAAGCAAAGGGAAGAGGGAATAGGGAATAGGGAACAGGGAGTCGGGAGTCGGGGGAACTATGTGGAATACACCTCATAAGTATGGAAAATGCTATATCATAGTTATCAATTGCTGGAAATTACGGCTAAAGATCAATTTCATCTCCCCAAACTCCCCACTCTCCCCAAACTCGAAGTTCCCACACTTCCCACGCTTACCACACTTCCCACACTTCCCACACTGCTCCCTGCTCCCTGCTCCCTGCTCCCTGTTCCCTATTTGATACAATAGAGTTATTTGCTTGAAAAACCATTCCGATGATGTACGATACGATCGTGGTTGGCTCTGGTAATGGAGCCTGTGGGTTTCTGAGCTATTACCTAGAAGCTGGTAATGACAGGTCTATCCGGGAGCGGGTGTT
>NZ_JAAHHU010000986.1:0-1823 GCF_010672095.1 Moorena sp. SIO3I6
GTTCATATAGTCGATCATGGCGGCCATGCTGGTAGATTTTCCGGAACCTGTGGGACCTGTGACCAAAATGAGACCTTTATGGTAGTGACAGACATCTTTAGGATTCCTGGCAACCGCAACTCCTCAAGGGTCAATATCTTTAGGGGAATAATCCGCAAGACCATTGCAGGACCAAGAAGGCTATCGAAGACATTAATCCTGACCCGACTAAACTCGTACTGAGTTGCCCCATCAAATTCCAACTCTTCTCTAAAGCGCCGGATTTCCTCATCACTCATTACTTCCTTGAGCCAACAGTTAAATGTTGCGTGATCTGTGAGTGGATATTGGGTTGGCTCCATTTCACCGCGACTCCGGAAACGGGGAGTTTCACCAACACCTAGATGAATATCAGACACTCCTTTCTCAAAGGCCTCACGGACAATGCTTTCTAAGCTTGACTGTCCAGGGGGCAGACCGATGCTATGGGGTTTCTTCTGGTGCTGATTGGCTGATGGTTTTGCTTGGACGTTAGTGGCTGAATTCTGACCTGTTGTGGGCACAGGGCGAGGGCGTGAGGCTACTGCGGCACCGGCTTGACTGCTTCTTGGAGCCATGGCTCTTGGTTGTGCAGGTCTCGATTGATTGCCTTGAGCAGATGCTGCTCTAGACGCTATATTCAAAGGCGGTGGTGCTGGTGCAATGCGGGGTGAGGGCTGTTGATCTGTCATCTTTCAACTACCAACTACAGTTGGGCTACGAGAATTTATTTTACAAACTCTTACTTAAAGTTTTCCCAACAGTTAGGGTTGATTATAACTTATAACAGTTCTACCGTAGGTAAGGGATTTTCGTCTTGGGTTAATGGCAGTAGGGAGTAGGGAGTAGCTCACAGGGGTAGGTTTTTTACATTTGGGTAAAACATGGGACGACCGAGAGGGAGAGGAAAAGGAAAACAACGAAGAAGCTATGCAGCTTCGGAACAGGGGGTTTCCCCCACTCGCGCTTGGGATCAAGACAATGATGATTGTTAACGACAAATTAAGTATATTGTCTTGATGCAAAGCGCGAGTGGGGGAAACCCCCTTTGGCCGACTGCATCGCTTTCTTATCCCCCACACCCCACACCCGGTCACCCCACACCCCACACCTGACGTCAAAGTAAAAAACCTACCCTTATGAGGTAGGGAGTAGGGAGTCGGAACCCACCCCTAACCCCTCCCAGGAGGGGAACGGGAGTCGGGAGTCGGGAGTCGGGGTAAGAAATTTGAGTGTACCTGATAAGTATAAGAAACCCTATACACCAATTTCATTTCTTCGAGCTATAAATGGTGATGAGGTGATGTGTTAATAGCACTATTTTTTGAAATTGGTCAGCTGTCACCATCTAATTGTTTGTTATTGTTTGTGATTGTTTATTTTTGAGTAAGCAGCAAAAACTCTAAAACCTTCTCCCCTGCTCAAAACTAGATTTAAGATCAGCGTGAGGGCGGGGCGCAATCCGTGAGGGCGCAAGCAAAGCGCCCCTAATATTCAAAGCACCCCTAAGATGAGGGTTGACCAAGGGACGGGGGGTAACTCCTAATCACAAATACCTAATATGAGTAATTAAGCGTAATTATCAGTAATTATGCTTAATATGAGAGTAAGCATTCAGCTATCAGCTATCAGCTATCAGCTAATGCGCTACGCGCACGCTACGCGAGGTGCTTTTGAATAAGCGATGCAGAGGTGCGACCCGTGGCGAATTTAATTACGGGTCAAACGCACCATTACGGTCTTGGGGAGGCAGTGCGGTCTTGGGGAGGCAGCGCCGACCTGCGGGGGTTTCCCCCACTCGCGCT
>NZ_JAAHHU010000987.1:0-1823 GCF_010672095.1 Moorena sp. SIO3I6
TGAATGCCATGGTTATGACAGCAGGGGAGCAGGGGCAGACTTGATCTAACTGCATAATACAATTTATGCATTTAATTTATGCATTTTTTTAATTAAAATCAGTATTTAGTAACAAAATATACAAAATGTTAGCAATACTTTAAATTAATTTATCAACATCAAGAGTAGTGACATCAGAGGCTCTGGACAAAACTTCTGGCAATTGAGCAAAAGGCAACGAGGGAACAGCTGTCAATAACCCCAACCTACTTCGTTGTTCGCGAAGCGTGGCCTACGGCCAGGTTGGGGCTTGAGAAGACAAGCAACTTCTCAGGTTTGACTAGACCATTGAACCGAATTCTGGCACGAACGTTCGGATGCTTCCCCAGTCCGAACCTCTTCAAAACTGTGTTGTCAGTTGCTGTTAGACAGGACATCTTGAATCTGGTGGTCGAGGGGACGGGTTTTTAACCTAAATACTTTGTCTCGTGAGGTTTATCACCATGCTACGAGTTCCAGTTATTTCACCTAATGGAAAGCCCCTGATGCCAACAAAAGCTTCTCGCGCTCGTCGTTGGTTGAAACAAGGTTTTGCCGTTGTTTACCCAAACGATTTAAATATTTTCGCCATTAAATTAGTTAATCAACCATCTGGAAGCCAAACCCAAGACATTGCTGTTGGAGTTGATCCCGGCAAACTGTTTTCTGGCATTGCTGTTCAGTCTCAAACCACTACTCTTTGGACGGGGCATTTGGTACTGCCGTATAAAAGAGTTCGTGACCGGATCGATACTCGACGAATTATGCGTTCGCGTAGCGTCGGCTTCGCCGAAAGAACTCGCCGGAGTCGTCGGATTAACCGCAAAGTCTCCTATTCCAAACGTGCTCACAGACAGAAGCGCTTTGAAAACCGGATAGCAAAAAAGGTTCCCCCTTCCATTCGAGCAAATCGTCAGCTCGAATTCCAAGTGGTGAGTGAACTGTTTCGTTTATACCCAGTCAAAGCTATTGTCTACGAAGTGGTCAAAGCACGCGGTAATAAAGGGTTCTCTCCCGTAATGGTAGGTCAACACTGGGCAATCTCCCAGTTACAACAGATGGCTCCGGTTACCCGAAAGCAAGGGTGGGAGACGGCATTGAAGCGAGAAGGATTGGGACTGACCAAAGACAAAACCGACAAAAGTCGTCAAACGCTGGAAACCCATGGGGTAGACGGAATTGCACTGGCTGCCACTCACTTTTTCCGTCGTCGGAATTACTATTATCGCAACGGTAAGGTAAGTTTCCCAGAGAACTGCACCGTAACCAATGCTTTGTTCGCTGTAGTCAGACGAGCACCCATCAGCCGCCGTCAGTTGCACTTACTGCAATTTTCTAAAGGTGGAAAACGGCGTAAGTACGGGGGGACAACCACTCGTCACGGTTTTCGCAAAGGAGATTATGTCGAAGCGGTTAAAGCTGGTAAAACTTATCGAGGTTGGGTCAGTGGTGAGACGGCAAAACAAGTCTCTGTTAGCAACATTAATTGGAAACGGATCGGACAATTTTCAGCCCGGAAAGTCCGACTCCTCAAACGTGCAACGGGCTTAATTGTTAACTACTAGATGGAGGCGCGGCTTTCCTCCCCACCCTGAACGTTCGCGCAGCGTGGCCTACGGCCAGGGATGGGGTATCCAGCCGCGAAGATTTGATGACCAGCGCAGCTAAGCCAGCCGCAAAACTAAACAAATTTGAGAAATTCAAGGCAGAGAAAGATGGTCTTGCCATTAAAGAACAAATAGAAGAGTTTGCTAGAATTGGCTGGGAAGCAATAGAGCCAGATGACCTACAGCAGCGGCTGAAGT
>NZ_JAAHHU010000988.1:0-1823 GCF_010672095.1 Moorena sp. SIO3I6
CAATTAGAGCAAAGTAACCCCAATGCCACGGATTTAGAAAAGACAGCGTTTGTGAATATTGCGATTCCAGCAAGTACTAAACAACGGTTGCTTAGTGCCTTAGAAAGTGGTGGTAAAGAAGCCCTTAGGGAATTATTAGATAATCCTTATGTCAATGTGGGTATGGCGATTGTGGAAGGATGGCAGAATCCTTAGTAGGGTGTGGGGTGTGGGGAGATGGAAAAAAGAAGGTAGGAATTTTCACCTTCCATGGAAGACCCTAAAATAGGGTAATATCTGGAGAGGTGATTTATAACCCCTCCAGATATTAAATTCTTGCCCTTATTTTACAGGGGTTTCAACTTCATTTTTTCAGAATTTTACCTCTTAGTATACGGGCTGCTTCCTTGATTAGCTGCATATCCTCTAGTTTATAGGATTTTGGATTGACCACTTTCAGATTATGCATCATGCCCGCATCTTCGTGGGCTAGTATATGGCAGTGGTAAACAAATATCCCAGTAATGAATGGATTTACGAAGGGAATACGGATTGTAGTGATGCTGTTTACGGGTAAGTTAATTACATCCCGATATCCCTGGGTTTGTAGCGTACAACGGTATCCATTATTACCATCAGGAAGAATCCCCGTTTCTGGTGTACACGTATCTATTTCGTAATTATTGTAGGTATCGCCGGGATCCTCAGGGAGAATAACCTCAGTAACTAGGAAATCAAGCTGGTGTATGTGGAAAACGTGGGCATTACCACTGGCATTGACCAAATGCCATTCTTCTATATCCCCCACCGCAGAAATTTTATCGATCCGGTTTCCATTATATACTTGACCGTCGAAGTTTAGAGGAGGAGTTTGCTCATTATTGAATGCTGTTAGAAAAAACTTAGGGGATGCGCTTGTGAAATAGAAGTAACGTTTCTGAGTAAGTGGATCGGAATACGCCTCCCCTGGAGTTATGCACAGTGACTCCTCCAGGAATTTGAGCTTCTTCTCATCGCCATTTACTAATTTCAGCAATCTTTGGTATTTTTTACCTCGCTGTTTTTGTATTACATCTGCTATTGCAGAATGAAAACTATTACATGGCCCCAAGTCAGCTAAGGTTTCAGGAGTTGGCAGTAGCTTGTCTGATTCAAATGCCTGCTGGCTTAAGATGTGCTCATCTAAACTTGTTGCACCATCCTGGCATATTGTTCCTAGACTAAGAGCATCCCCAGCTGCCGTGTGGTAGCATACTTTGTCAGCGTCAGAGCCTACATTAACAGTTGCTAACACGTAGTTTCTATTGGCACCAGGAGCCCCAGTCCACTCATAGTCATCATCAGTGACTAAATCGGTTTTAAAATCGGAAACAAGATGATATGTACTATCTGGGTCACCTCCTACTACCAGAACTTCTACTCGACTACCAGGTGGCAATAGAACTGAGTTAGTTGCTACTGGTTGTTTAACAAAATCAGCATCACGGGCCAAGATCTAAAAATTTGGATGACCATTGGGCTCAGCAAACTCAGGGTTTGATGGATCATCTAGGTTTTCTAGAGCAATATTCAGGTAGTGATCCGCACCGATATTGGCAATACGCCAGAATTGAACCTCTCCAGGGTTAATTGTTATTTGTGGGTTGACTTGATCATTGAGAGGGAAACACCTTTTTCCCCCTGCGCCCACAACATCAGTAAATTGCTTGAACAGCATCACCTTTTGACGCACGGAAAACTGCTCAGGCTCTGGGTCTATGTCTTGCACCGGAATGGGTTGAATTCCGTCCGTGGGATCGAGAATGCTGTAATAATAATTACTCCCCTTGATAATCATTCCACCA
>NZ_JAAHHU010000989.1:0-1822 GCF_010672095.1 Moorena sp. SIO3I6
AGCGCACGAAATCTTCCTTAGAGAGAGCCTCAATTTCAGCTTGAATCTGTTCTACTTTTGTCATCAGAAAAAACTGACTGCAATACTGGTGATTAAACCTCTATAGTATAGCATAAAAATTAACTTGCTCTAGGCTATATTTTTTAGCTTGTAGGGTGGGCAAAAACCGTTTGGTTATGCGTGAGTATTGATAGATTAGATTACTTTGCCCACCCTACTTTAATTGGTATTTTTTTTTACTTATCAACCTCAAAGTCCCCCTTTTTAAGGGGGATTTAGGGGGATCCCTTTGTAGCTCATGGGAAAGAGAATTGCTATATCCCTTTAAACCTTTCTCCTTTCCTTCTGCCTTCTGCCCTCTGCCTTCCTAAGTCAGCTCATCCCGCAATTTTTGAAGATTCTCCCGGCAAGCGATAGTATTGGGATGATTTGACCCTAACTTTCGTTCAAAAATCTCCAAGGCTTGGACAAACAGAGGTTCTCCCTCGCAGTACCGTCCCTGATTATTGTAGAGTAATGCCAGACTGTAGAGGGAGATAGCGACATGTGGGTGTTCAGTACCTAAAAGTTTTTTGTAAATCTCCAAGGCTTGGACAAAAAGAGGTTCTCCCTCCGAGTAACGTCCCTGATCCCTGTAGAGTACTGCTAGATTGTTGAGGAAGAGAGCGAAATATGGGTGTTGTTGACCGTATAGTTTTTTAAACATCTCCAAGGCTTGGACAAAAAGAGGTTCTCCCTCCGAGTAACGTCCCTGATCCCTGTAGAGTACTGCTAGATTGTTGAGGAAGAGAGCGAAATATGGGTGTTGTTGACCGTATAGTTTTTTAAACATCTCCAAGGCTTGGACAAAAAGAGGTTCGGCCTCCGAGTACCGTCCCTGATTAGAGTATAGTTTAGCCAGACCATTTAGGGAGAGAGCGACATATGGGTGTTGTTGACCGTATAGTTTTTTCATCATCTCCAAGGCTTGGACAAAAAGAGGTTCTCCCTCCGAGTACCTTCCCTGATGATTGTAGAGTAATGCCAGATTGTTGATAGAGAGAGCGACCTCTGGGTGTTGTTGACCGTATAGTTTTTTCATCATCTCCAAGGCTTGGACATAGCGAGGTTCGGCCTTGGAGTACTGTCCCTGATCCTTGTAGAGTGATGCTAGATTGTCGAGGCACGTGGCGACATCTGGGTGTTCTTCTCCTAACCGGTTGCGGGTGAGCTTTAAGCATCGCTCTAACCAGGGTAATGCCTGGTTATAAGCCCCTTGACCTTGGTAAAACCAACCCAGACCTTGAAAAGGTTTGTATAAATCTTCATCCGTGAGCCAGTCTGAGAGTACTGTCCCAGTTTCTATCAGGTGAGGGATGGCGGGACTAGCTGTAGCAATATCGTTTTGTGTCGGTACTTTAGGAATTTTATCTGCCACGGCCACCATTGCCTGACCAAATCCCTGCTTGAGTTGATCAGCCCCATCGTAACGTTCCATTTTGTCTCGTAGGAACTCTCGAATCAACTCGTGCAACTGGTAGATTCCCTGATCCGTGCGCCCAAGTAAATTCAGTTCCAACAGAAAGTCATCTCTAATATCTTCTAAATCTTCTGAGTCTTGGTCAGGCAAACAATTTTCCACCAAATACCAGGGAATGGGAGCCAAAGCAAACAAACTCAGCAGACAACCCAACTGCTGGGCATCTTGATTCAGTTCAAGCCAACTTAACTCAAAGGCAGCTGCCACTCCTTTTTGTGCTGTCATAGTAGCAGTTGGTTCTTTTAGCGATCGCTGTTCCAGATGCTTTTTTTCCAACCGCTGCTGCATATCTGTCAGGGATAA
>NZ_JAAHHU010000099.1:0-24990 GCF_010672095.1 Moorena sp. SIO3I6
GGGACTTTATCGAGAATCTGCACACAGGTTCCGATTACTCTTCCCCTCTCATCTCGGCAGGCTGAGGGATGCACTCCTCAGAAAACCATTTCAGGTTTCGATTCATTCAGACGCTTTCACGTCGCACTGTATCTCCATTTTTATGATAGCACAAAAATTTTTTAATTATAGCATATTTTGAAAAGTTTTGTAAATTTTTGTGGGAGCAGGGTGTAGGGAGTAGGGAATCGGGAATCGGGAATCGGGTAGGGTGCGTTAGGGGCGGGCTTGCCAGCATGTTCAACCTCCTCGTAACCAGTGTTGGGATAGTCCGCACCGTAACGCACCACCAGTCAAACTGATTTGGTCTTGGGGTTTTGCTGCGGGATTAGCGATCGCATAAAGGAAACGAAAGCGCGATCGCATAAACAAAAGCGCGATCGCATCACCAATACAGAAGCGATCGCATTACCACCAAAGAAGCGATCGCATTACCACCAAAGAAGCGATCGCATCACCTGGTCCGTTGAGCAACTACAGAATTCTAATCAAGAATCGCTTAGCCTCCCCTAAACCCCTGATGAGTGATCCCCCCTAACCCCCCTTAATAAGGGGGGAACAAGAACAAGGCAGTTACTGATCTGAGTCCCAACTCCCGACTCCCGATTCGCGCATTCTACATTCTTAATTCTTAATTCTTAATTCTTAATTCTCAATTCTACATTCCCCCAAAAAAATCCCTAGCTGCTTGACAGTCTGTATGAATTTGGGCTTTGAGCTGGTCTAGGGAGGAAAATTTTTGTTCGGGGCGGATAAATTTCTGGAGGCTTACGGTTAGGGTTTGGCCATATAAGTCTCCGGACCAATCGAATAGATGAACTTCGACGGTTAAACTGGTGCCTTTGACGGTGGGGCGCATACCAATATTCATGACACCAGGATGGGAAGATAAATTGGTGTCTCGGTGAGAGGGTTCAGGGGTATGGGAGACTTCGACGCAGTAAACCCCGAGCTTGGGTAAAAATTTGTCTGGGGGTAAGTGGAGGTTAGCGGTGGGAAATCCAATGGTTCTACCAAGTTGTTGACCTTTCTCTACTCTTCCGATCAGGGTGTATGGCCGTCCTAGGAATCGGTTGGCTTTGTCGATATCCCCTTCGGCTAAGGATTGGCGAATGCTGGAACTACTGATCCGTTGCTCTTGACGTTTGTACAAAGATACGATATGCACGGTAATACCGTAGGCGGAGGCGATCGCATCCAAATCCGTTGCGGTGCCAGCTCGCTTATACCCAAAGCAAAAATCCTCTCCGACACTGACTTGCTGTGCCCGCAGTTGCTCGACTAAAATTTTTTCCACGAATTCCTGGGGACTCAGGGAAGCTAGCTCCCGGTTGAAGGGTAATAGGGCTAATTGTTGCACACCCAACACACTTAACTGTTGGGCTTTTTCCGTTGGTGGTGTCAGCAGCTTCCAGGCTTGACCGGAAAAGAATTCTCGGGGGTGGGGATTGAAGGTGGCTACGGTGGGATAGATTAGTTCTAGATTTGGGTCTAGATTCGGGCTACTGGTTTCCGGGTTACTAATTTGCTCAAGATGGGATGATGTCAGGGCTTGAGCTTGAGCAGTAACTGGCTTGGGTAAAATGGGAGCAATAACTTGCTGATGCCCTAAATGGACGCCGTCAAAGTTTCCAAGGGCAACAGCGGTTGGTGTTAACGCAGTAGTTAGAGATGATGTAATCCACACGCTTAATAGTTTGACATATTTCTCCGCTGCTAGGCAACAGATGCTAATTGCCCTATGAACTCATTTCAATTTAAATTCACCGTCAACCACTTGCACCAGGACAGGTTCACTCTGACGCTCCCCTTGGTCAGTAAACTGCAACGGTAACCCAGAGGTATCATTAGGTAAAAGCTTAATATTGCGAAGTCTGTTGAGAACTGTCTCTCGGTCGGCGTCCTGAAACAAAGCCTGAATAAAGGCTTGAGTAGCATCGAAGCTAGTGGCAGTAGCCCAACTAACATTTCCTTTCCATAGTTCCCTAGCTGCTGTAGAAAAGTTTCTAGCATCTTGTGATTCCCTAAACCAGGGGACTGCGATAGTCAACCCTTCCACCGCTTGCCCACCCTGTTGCAAGATTTTACTACTATATAAACTATCCCCACCGAACAACCTCAGCTCTTGCTGATCTTGGTTATTGGGGTTAGGGTTCAGGTTAGCGTTGGCTTTAGCAATATTAACAGCTGTATTAATGTATTCCACGCTGGGGAATAACATGGCGGCCTTGACTTGATCTTGATAGAGACTGCGTTTTACTTCTTCAGTTATATTCAGGTCGCGATTGTTTAAGTCAATCTCCCGAACCACCTTACCCCCTAGATTTTCAAAGTGTGTTTGAAAATCTTTGTTTAAACTCTTGCTATAGGCACTTTCAGCATCATAGAAAATTACGACCTTGTCTAAGCCAGCTTGATTTGTGACATGTTTAGCCAGTTTTATTGCAAGTGCTTGATTAGAAGCAACTGTTCTAAAGAACACGTTTTTCTTGACATCAAGAGTGGTTAAATTACTACTGGTGCTGGTGGAGGAAATCATGGCTAAACCAGCTTGGTCGTATACGGGGAGTGCAGCGTTAGTGGCATTACTAGAGTTATGTCCAATTACGCCCAGGATAGAGTTGTCCTTAACCAAAGCCTGAGCTATTTCTTTGGCTTTGGCTGGATCGTTGCCATCGTTAGCGATCACAATTTCCAGGAATCGACCATTTAATCCCTCTGAATTATTGAACTGATTTTGGGCTTGGGCTACCCCTCGCAATATTTGTTTTGCCCCAGATTGTGACTGGTCTATGGGAACTACCACAGCGATCGTGAATGGTTCCAACTTCTGTTGACGAGCGCGGGCATTGTTGTAGTAAATCAGCAATTCTGGATCATTGCGATTATCCTGCCAAGCTTGGTAAAAATCCTGAGCGGCTGCGGCATACTTTTTGTTTCGGAATGCTTCAGTAGCGCCGTCAAATTTTTCCTTGTTAAATTTTTCCTTGTTATCTTCCTTGTTATCAATTCTAGGAAATAAGCTGCGCTCACCCCGACTAATATTCCTGATAGTATTAGTAATAATACTATCAGGAATATTAGTATTACTACTAGTAGTAGAGACGCATCTAATCCCGAAGATTTTCTGGGCACCAGTTGGACAACGGGTTGACACCTTATAAGATACCACACCAACCAGGGAAATAATTGCTAATCCTGCTGCTAGTTTACCTAACCAATTACCTTGACTAAGGTTCTGAGAATTACTTTGGGATCTAAACTCACCAGTCATCCCAGAGGAGTAAGAATTGTTAATTAATAGCTCATCGTTCTCTAATTCATTTTTTATTTCCAGTAGTTTTTCTTGTGCCAATAGATTACCTGGTTCAATTTTTAATACTTGATTGAACTGATCTTGTGCTGTTGGAAATCCTTGTTGATATATTAACTTACTACCATAATTTATTAGGGATCGCACCAACCCATTTTTGTTACGGATTTGATCAAATTTATAGGCTCTTTTAAAATAGGTAACCGCTTTATCAAACTCTCCCAACTCTAGATAGCCTTCAGCTAGGGCAAAGACAACACTAAAATGATTAGGGTTTAGTTCCAACACCTGTTCATATAGCCCTAGGGCTTTGGTAATTTGCCCCTGTTG
Source organism: Moorena sp. SIO3I6 (assembly GCF_010672095.1). Taxonomy (NCBI): domain Bacteria; kingdom Bacillati; phylum Cyanobacteriota; class Cyanophyceae; order Coleofasciculales; family Coleofasciculaceae; genus Moorena; species Moorena sp. SIO3I6. The sequence goes on from NZ_JAAHHU010000099.1 coordinate 3,683, forward strand.
ATACTGGGTAGTAGCTTGTTGATAGATGGGATTAGTTTGGTCTTCCTCTACTTTTTGCAGTTCTAGGATCTCTTGCTGGAGTGGGTAACGTCTAATCAACCAGCGCCGGATAAATTCAATGGTTACCTTCCGTTTGGGTTTATCTAAGAAACCTCGTTGGGCTAGTTGGTCTACTGCTTTCGTTAAGGATGTTGTTTGAATAACGCCGTAGTTTTCGAGCAGGTTTAATGGCTGGTTTGAACTATTTTTATAACTATTTTTATAACTATTTTTAACAGGATTATCCGCCTCGGCAAAGGCAGAGAATACTACTCGTTCTGGGATAGATAATCCGGCTCTAATCCATGCCAACCCAGCACTAGCATTTTCTAGGGCTTGGTCTACACTGTTTTCCACATCTTCTGGAGTGATCTGCCACTGCTGTAGCTCCCTAGCTCTGCTAAAAATAGCAAAGCATAGGATTTGGGTAAAATAGGGATGCCCAGCAGATAGGTGGTATATGGCTTCCATAGCAGCAGTTTCGTAGGTGAGTAGTCCTGCTGCTGGTTTGGTAATTAGCTCTTCGGTAGTTTGTTGATCAAGTAAGCCAATTTCTTGGCTTGGGGCATCCTTGAATATCTGGAGTAAATTCGGTAAATCTTTGGATTGCTGTTCTACACAGAGAATCAGGTATAGATTATCCTGTCGAGCAACTAGGGATTTTAAGTAAGGGAATAAATGCTGGAATATTGTGTTATTATCTTGATTATTATCTGGACTATTTAAGGTCTCGAATTCATCCAGCAATAAGGCTAGGTTTTGGTTACCTAATCTTTGATATACTTGGGGCAAAAACTGGTTATAAAAAAGCGATGGCTCGGTGTCTAGGGCAATAGGGTCAGGCAAGGGGATTTCCGGGGAGTCTAGTTCCAAGCTATCCAGGATTTCTGTGGCCAGTTCCTCCAAGACCTGACCAAGAGATTTGTGATTGTAGGATTGCAGATCAAAGGGCACAAAGGCAAAGTGATCTAAGTTAACCGATTTAGGAATATGATTAAGGAGAGAAGACTTACCAATCCGCCGTTGACCGTACACTATAATCACCTTGGTTTTATTCCTGAGGTTATCCTCGATAAACCGGAATAAGTTTCGTCTTCCCACAAATAATTCCTGGTCATTATCATCAATGGGACGGCCAATGATATAGGAATTCCTAGTACCTGTTGAACTCATTGTCTGTCATCTCTGAGAGATCAGAGGAATAATTTGCTATAATTAAAACTTAATTATAGCAAATTATTGAGATTATAGCAAATTATTGAGGTACAATAGAAAGTCTATTTTTATAAACTAGTTCTCTCGAATGAGGTTTTGTATCTATAGAGCTGATTTGTTAACAGAGCTATAACCATTGCGATGCAAGGATTTGAGCTTTTAAGATTTACTTTATAAATTAGCTCTTAGATTTCTCCCCCCAGGGTCTAGGTCTAAAATTTTAGTCAGTATTTTAGTGAGTCTTGGTCAAGGGGACTAAGGTTGTATCGCCCCAGGCTTGATGATCAGGAGGACTTTTTAACCCCCTCTTCGTCTTGCTCTGAGACTAATTTAAATTTTCCTTTACTAATCTCAATTAGAACAGGTTCACTCTCACGTTCCCCTTGCTCAGTAAACTCCAAACCTAACCCTGAGGTATCACTAGCTACAAGATTAATATTGCGGAGTCTTTTGAGAATTATCTCTCGGTCGGCGTCCTGGAACAAAGCCTGAATAAAGGCTTGAGTAGCATCGAAACTAGTGGCAGTGCGCCAGTTAACCTCTCCTAGCCATAGTTCCCTAGCTGCTTGAGAAAAGTCTTGGGCATCTGGTGCTTCCCTAAACCAGGGGACTACCATAGTCAAACCTTCAACCGCTTGCCCACCCTCTTGCAAGGTTCGATAATTATTTAACGTATCTCCACCGAATAACCTCAACCTTTGCTGATCTAGGTTAGCGTTGGCTTTAGCAATTTGGAGAGTCATCCCACGATATTCTAAGCTGGGGAATAACATGGCGGCCTTGACTTGATCTTGAGAGAGACTCCTTTTAACTTCTTCAGTTATATTCAGGTTGGGATCATTTAATTCAATCTCCCGAACCATCTTACCCCCTAGTTGTTCAAAGTGTGTTTTAAAATCTTCTTTGAGACTCTTGCTATAGACACTGTCAGCATCATAGAAAATTACAACGTTGTCTAAGCCAGGTTGAGTTTTGACATAGTCAGCCAGTTTTATCCCCAGTGCTCGATTAGAAGGAACTGTCCTAAAGAACACCTTTCCATTTAAATAACTACTGGTGCTGGTGGAGGAAATCATGGCTAACCCAGCTTGCTCATATACGGGGAGGGCAGCTTTAGTGGCATCACTAGAGTTATGTCCAATTACGCCCAGGATAGATTTGTCTTTAACCAAAGCCTGAGCTATGGTTTTGGCTTGGGCTGGATCGTTGCCATCGTTAGCGATCGCAATTTCCAGGAATTGACCATTTAATCCCTCTAACTGATTGAACTCATGTTGAGCCTGGGCTACACCTCGCAATATTTCTTTTGCCCTAGATGGTGACTGGTCGATGGGCACCACCACAGCGATCGTGAATGGTTCCAACCCCTGTTGAAGAGCGCGGGCATTGTTGTAGTAAATCAGCAATTCTGGATCATTTCGATTAGTCTGCCAAGCTTGGTAAAAACCCTGAGCCGCTTCGGAATAGTTTTCCTTTTGGAATGCTTCAATTGCAAGGTCAAATTTTTTCTTGTCAAATTTTTGGTTGTTGTCAATTCTGGGAAATAAGCTGTCCTTACCCCGACTAATACTCGGACTAGTATTAGTAGTCTGAATAATAGTTGAATTAGTATTAGAGACGCATCTAATCCCGAAGACTTTCTGGGCACCGCTTGGACAGGGAGTTGATACTTTATACAATCCCAAACTAACTAGGGGAATTATGGCTAAAGCTAAGGCTAGTTTGCCTATGCCTAACCTATTAAAATTGGATGTGTTATGAACCGCAGTGATAGGTATCTGACTAGTAGTGATCTGTGTTTGAGGTGTCTGACTAGTCATGGGTTGAATGTTAACTTCAATATTGTCTAGTTTTTCCCTTGCTAATTTGTGGTTAGGCTCAATTTTCAACACTTCCTCAAAAAGCGTCTTGGCTGTTGTGAGCCCTTGTTGCTCGATCAACTCATCTCCATAACTTAGTAGCGATCGCAACAACTCTTCTTTACTTTGTACTGGGTTAACTGGATAGACTCTTCTATAGAGTTCTACAGCTTTCCTGAAATTGTTGGCCTGGAGATAGCCCTCAGCTAGAGCGAACAGAGCGCTGAAATGATTGGGATTAATTTCCAAAACCTCTTGATAGAGCACTAGTGCTTGGTCAATTTTACCCTGTTGATCCCGTTTAGTGGCTCGTTGATAGATCGAATCAGTTTCGCGTTTGTTTAGTTTCTCCAGTTCTAGTATCTCTCGCTGTAGTGGGTGATCCTGAAGCAACCAGTGGCGAACTAATGGCACCTTCACTCTACATTCTGTGTCATCTACCAAACCGTAGTCTTGAAGTCGTGTGGCTGCTTGTAACAGTGACTGGGTCTGGATCACACCATAGTATTCCTCTAGGAAGGATAATGGGTGTTTTGGCACCAGTTCGTTTTTTGCGATAGCTATTTTTTGAGCCTCTGCCACTGCTGAAAATACCACTCGTTCTGGGATAGGTAAGCCATCCCACAACCACAGCAATCCCGCTTGAGCGTTCTCAATGGCCTGGTTGACTATGAAGTTCACATCTGGTTCAGAAATTTTCCAGTTTTGGTTCTCCCTAGCCTTCGAGAACAAAGTAGAGCATAGGACTTGGGTAAAATAGGGATGCCCTGCAGAAAGTTTGTAAATTTCTGTGATGGCATTTTGTTCATAGGTCAGGACACCCTCCGCTGGTTTAGTAATTAGCCGTTCAGTACTTACCCTATCCAAAAGACCAATTTCTTGGTAGGGTGAATCCTTAAAGACATTGAGGAGAGTTGGGAGATCATCCAGATTCCGTCCCACTACCGGAATCACAAATAAGTTATTATGCTTTTGAATCAGGTCAGCTAAATAGGGAAAAAAATTTCGCTTTGCTGACGGGTTATTGTCGTCACTTAAAACATCAAATTCATCCAGCAATAAAACCATGTTTTTACCCTTTAATTCCTGAGCAACTTTGGGCAAAAATTGATTAGAAAAAATAGGTTGATCATTTTTTAAATCTTCTTCTGAGGGCGGAGTCAGATGATCTGGATCTAGACCAAATTCATCAGCCAAGTGGTCACTAATCTCTTGAGCCAAGTCATAGAGAAGACCACTCAAGGGTAAGTGAATGTAGCGTTGCAAATCGAAGTTAACAAAGACAAACTGATCGTGAACAACTTTGTTGGGAATCTGAGCCAAGACCGATGACTTGCCAATCCGTCGTTGACCATGGAGTAAGATCACCTTTACCCTCTGCCTGAGGTTATCTGCGATAAACCGAAACAGACTCTCCCGTCCGAAAAATTTTTCGTGATCATCTATTATACTTCCGATAATATAAGGATTAGGAGGATTAGGAGGATTAGGAGGATTAGGAGGATTAGGGAAATTATCAACCATTTGCGGACTATTTATGATTTGTTTAACTTTTCTGCAAACTACTCAAGGTTTGCTGGGGTGTATCTAATTAAAGCTGTTTGACCCGGTGGGTGGAATGGGCATCTTGGTGGAACGGGCATCTTGTTCGTTACAATTCCCAGCGGGCTGTGCCAACGCTGGCTACCAATAAAATGAGGGCAAGCCCCCCGAAAGCACCCTACGCAACTGGCATTTAAAGTCAGGAAAATGCAGCTAACACTATCCTTCCCCATGCCAGAACAGTCTTGACTGTCTCTTGATGTTGCCATAGCCACTTAATCGCCTCCGTGACTTTTTGGGCTTGACTATGGCTGAGTAGATTTAGAAAGACTTTTTGCCTATCTTCTAGTAACGGATCATTAGTCTGCCAAAGTTCCTGAATCACCCACCGCTCCATAATGGATGAGGTAAATAATAAGTCTTGATGGCTGATCATCACTCCTAGTTTGTTTTGGTTAGTAATTACCCCTTGTTCGACGAGGTTAATTAACTCTCGCTGGTGTTGGCTAAAGATTACGTCAATGCCCTTCAAGTCAAAGTGCTTGTTATGATGGAGACGACCGTGTAACTTGAACAAGGCCATCAACATCAATAGAGCTTGCTCAACCTGGCTGCACCGTTTCCAAATCGTTTCAAATATCGGTCGGGTAGTAGCTTCAAAGTCCTGAACAAAGACTTGGGCATCAGGGATTTTGCCAGTTTTGAGCTCTCGATAAAGCAAAGAACCAGCAATCTGGAGCAGAGCCGGATGTCCACCAGCAATCTCTCGGATCAGATCCGGTAAGGTTGGTTTGATTGGAATAAGATCAGTTAATGGATCAAGTAATTGATCAATGTCAGGGTCAGTAAATGGCTTGAGGGATTGGAACAGATAATGGTTGTACCAGGGAGAACTATTGAGATTGAGGTCAGGACCAAGTTCATTGAGAGGGCGGAGCGAGGCCACAATCATAGATAGATATTTCCTCTCCTTAGAGTGATAGGCAATACTGCGACACTCCGTGACAAAAGTTTCCATCTCAGCATGAGTATAGTGCGGGTTTTCCCGCAGTGCCCAATCATAGTCATCCACGAGCAACAGTAAGAATTTGTGCCGTTGTCCAAGCTTCCGTAATACTTGGCGCATGCCCCTAGTGGTTGCTTTTCCCTGGTCCAGCAATGTCTGGATCTGTTCCTGGAGGTCTGGCTCACTGTGTAATTCCTCTTGGAGCAGATTAAAGACTTCTTTCCAAAACCGAGAAGCTGTAAAGGGTTGGATACTCTGGCAACTCAGGAGCACGATCACAGCCTGGGATGGATCCTGACCATACTTTTGCCAAACTTGGGGGGAAGCCAGGAGTTCCAGGAAAGAGGTCTTGCCCATGGCTGGCCCTCCCCAAAGGGCTAGGTTACTACGGTTATAGATTTGATCAAAGGCCGCCTGAATTTCTGATCGTCGTCCCACAAAACGCTCTAGGGAAACTGGCTGACCGTAGGTAAAAGGATTTTGCATCATCTTGGCTTCCATATTCAATTTTCAATTTGCATTAATAGGACTCACAAAGTTTAGTTGCTTTTGCCCCCCTAACCCCCCAAATCTGGGGGGGACAAAGTCACGAAAGTCCCCCAAGTTTGGGGGATTTAGGGGGCAATGGGTAAGTCCTAATTAATTATCAAAGAATTATTTCGGGCTTCAATGCTCCCCTTTATTGGTTCAAAGTCGTCACAAAATGCACCCATTGATTACCTAATATCGATAACTTGTGAACGTTTGGGGCAAAACTTGTGAACCCTATAGGTCTCGATGACTTTGTAGGTAATATTTCGTAATAATTATAAAACTACTATAACACTACAGTGATGTATGTACTTAGTTTGTGACACTAACCTTAATGGTTTGGTGACTGGAATCACGTAACCATTCAGCTATCAGCTATCAGCTCTCAGCTATCAGCTCTCAGCTCTCAGCTAATGCGCTACTTGAGGTGCTTTTGAATAAAACAGGTACGCATTGGTTTAATCTCTGTTACGTCAGCTGACCGCTGAACACTGACCGCTGAATGCTTACGGAATCACAGTAGCAGTTAGCTCCTATAAGGTAACCATTCAGCTATCAGCTGTTTAGGAATCAAGGCTTTTGGTGGGTTACTCCTGTTATTAAAAGTGTGGGTTTTATTATAAACAATAAATCGAATTTTGATAGTACCCATGAGGGTACTTGTGTTATGGTATTTTTCTGATCTGAACAGAGGGATGAGGTGAAAACGGCTGTAAGTTTTTTTGTACTGGTGCCAGATCTCAGCAAAATGCGATCGCACGCTAGCCCGAAGAGGGGGATGATCAGGGCAAGCCCGCCCCTAACCCACCCTACGCCACTTGGTATGCTAGTAAACAACTAACTATTTTCCCGACTCCCGACTCCCGATTCCCCACTCCCGATTCCCTACCCCCTACTCCCTACTCCCTACTCCCTTTCTTATATGACCTCTGCTAAATCTCTTGTGCTTCTGTGGTATCGTTGTCTAGGAATTTTCCTGGCTGTGAGTTTTGCGATCGCACTGCCTGGCTGTAGCATCAGCCAATTTGAAACCAAGGCAGCTGACGTTCCCCACATAGTCCAGAGTATTCTCAGTGACATAAATACCTTTAACTATGCCCTCAACCAAAGTGCTACCAGTATTTTTGGTCTTACCTTTCAGGGTTTAGTAGACACTGATGGCATCACCGGGGAAATAATCCCGGGTTTAGCGGAATCCTGGCAGATTTCCGACGATAAACTTAAAATCCTATTTACCTTGAGGGAGGGGCTAAAGTGGTCAGATGGTGAGCCTTTAACCACTGATGATGTCGTCTTTACCTACAATGACATCTACCTCAATCCAGAAATTCCCACTGATTCTAGAGATATCCTCCGGGTTGGCAAGAGTAGAGCCTTACCAACGGTCAGGAAGATAGACCAGCGTCAGGTGGAATTTTCTGTGCCTGAACCCTTTGCGCCCTTTCTCCGCAGTACTGGCTTAAAGATCTTACCCGCTCATGTGCTGCAAGAATCCGTAAAAACCAAAGATTCAGAGGGGAATCCTAAGTTTTTGACCATGTGGGGGGTAGATACAGACCCCAAGGATATTATTGTCAACGGTCCTTACAAACTTAAACTCTACCGCACCAGTCAGCGGGTGGTTTATGACCGTAATCCCTACTACTGGAAAAAAGATGAACAGGGAAACCAGCAACCTTATATTGAGCGGGTGATCTGGGAAATTGTAGAATCAACGGATTCATCCTTCATTCAGTTTCGCTCCGGCGGATTAGATGCTCTGGGTGTATCCCCTGAATACTATTCCCTGCTCAAGCAAGAGGAAAAAAAGGGTAACTTTACCATCCACATCGGTGGTCCTACCCTCAGTTCCAGTTTTATCTCCTTCAATCTCAACACCGGTAGCCGGGATGGAGAGCCTTTAGTAGATCCAATTAAGTCCCGTTGGTTTAATACTCTCGAATTTAGACAAGCCGTTGCCTATGGCATAGACCGGCAAACGATGCTGAATAATTTGTATCGGGGGTTAGGTGCGCCGCAATATTCTAATATACCCGTGCAAAGCCCCTATTATCTATCACCAGAAGAAGGGTTACCCGTGTATGACTATAATCCCGAAAAAGCCAAAAAATTACTATTAAAGGCGGGCTTTAAATACAATGACGAAGGCGAATTGTTCGATAGCCAAGGTAATCGAGTCCGTTTCACCTTAATGACTAATGCTGGTAATAAGCTGCGAGAAGCCATGGGAGCACAGATTAAGCAAGACCTCAGTAAAATTGGCATTAAAGTCGATTTTACTCCCATTGCCTTCAATACCCTAGTAGACAAACTCGGCAATAGCTTAGATTGGGAATGCCATCTCCTTGGTTTTAGTGGCGGTGGCTTTGAACCCAATAATAGTTCTAATGTCTGGTCTGTGGATGGGGGATTGCACAGCTTTAATCAAAAAACCTTCCCTGGTCAATCCCCGATTCAAGGTCGTAAAATAGCCGATTGGGAGCAAAAAATAAGTGACCTTTATATCCAAGGCGCTCAAGAATTAGATGAAAACAATCGCAAAAAGATTTATCAAGAAGCCCAACGGATTAATTTAGAACACTTGCCTTATATTTATCTGATTAACCCTCTCTCCATGACCGCAGTTCGTAATTCCATAGAAGGCATTGAATATTCCGCTCTAGGAGGCGCATTCTGGAATATTGATGAACTGAAAATTTCAGAATGAATGGGGAGATGGGGAGATGGGGAGATAGGGAGATAGGGAGATAGGGAGATGGGGAGATGGGGAGATGGGGAGATGGGGAGATGGGGAGATAGGGAACAGGGAACAGGGAATAGGGAGCAGGGAATAGTAGGAAAGAAATACGAGGAGTTTTTGATGTTATGATCAATAAGGATTGGGCTTCATGATCTATTTAGAAAAACTATATAGCGTTTATTGCATGTATAAGGTAAAATTATAAACCTCAAAGTCCCCCTTTTTAAGGGGGATTTAGGGGGATACCTTTGTACCTCATGGTAAAGAGAATTGCTATAAATCGTAGCTCAACATTAAACCATTAAAACTTCTTCCCGATTCCCGATTCCCGACTCCCGATTCCCGACTCCCGATTCCCTACTCCCTACTCCCTACTCCCGATTCCCTACTCCCTACTCCCTTAAAAAAAAATGACTCAACCCGAAGCATTAAAATCTCTACTGGAAGCGGTGGCGGCTGGTGACCTTAGCCCAACTGTTGCTCTAGATAAACTCAAAGATTTTACCTACGAAGAAGTGGGTGATTTTGCCAAAATTGACCACCACCGCACCTTAAGAACTGGATTTCCTGAGGTAATTTGGGGAGAGGGAAAAACCCCAGACCAAATTGCTCAGATTATGGCGGTCATGCGCCAGCGGAATCCGGTAGTAATGGCCACACGGATTACACCAGAGGTGGCAACGGAGCTAGAGTCAAAAGTCCCAGAGTTACAGTATTATTCCACAGCTCGGATTTGTGCGATCGCACCATCTCAGCTCGAACCTAAGTATCCCGGCACCATTAGTCTAATTTCCGCTGGCACATCGGATTTACCAGTAGCTCAGGAAGCAGCCATTACCGCTGAATTATGTGGGTTTCAGGTCAAGCGCCTTTGGGATGTGGGGGTAGCTGGTATCCACCGCTTGCTGAATAATCGACAGATGATTGTCGAAGCCGATGTCTTAATTGTGGTAGCTGGGATGGAAGGAGCATTACCCAGTGTGGTAGCTGGCATGGCCGATTGTCCAGTGATTGCCGTTCCTACTAGTGTCGGCTATGGAGCCAGTTTTGGTGGTATGGCACCCCTGTTAACCATGTTGAATTCTTGCGCACCAGGCATAGGAGTAGTGAATATTGATAATGGCTTTGGTGCTGCTGTCTTAGCTGGACAGATTCTTAGGACTGGTCAGAAGTTGCAGGGTTGATAGAACAAGGGAATAGGGAATAGGGAACAGGGAACAGTAGCAAAGAGCTCAGAGGATTGGGTGCATCTCATTAAAGCTGTTTGACCCGGTGGTGCGTTACGGGACTGATTAAATAGGGATCCGTGTAGGAATTCTGAGAATTTTTGATCCTAAGTTCCCTTTGCCCTACTCCCTACTCCCTACTCCCTACTCCCTAATCCCTGTTCCTTTTGTTAAGAAAAATTACAAAATCCCTACCCCAAGAGTAAATGATAAAACTCACCCTGATAAGTAATTGGAGGGAAAAGTTTGAGACCTTGATTCCTTCCACTAGTGTTTCAAAGAGGTGATTATGAATTTTAAACTAAGTACGGCAACTCTTTGTATCAGTGGTGCAGTTTTTGCTATGAGTCTGGTAAATCCCACCTTGGCAAAAATCCCAGACTTTCTTGGCAATGGGGCTAATCGCAACTCCGCCACAGTCCCTGAACTAGAACAGAAAAGTAGCTTTGACCAAACATCCTCACCGGACTTGGTAGCTCAAGCGGTTGCAATTAGTCTGACTGGTACCTGGCGAGCCAATGATGGTGGCACCTACTATATTCGGCAAGTAGGTAATGAACTCTGGTGGTATGGTCAAAGTTCTAATAATGGCCGAACTTTCAGCAATGTCTTCCATGGCTACATTGGTAAGAATGAAGTTGCTGGTAACTGGGCAGATGTACCTAGGGGTCGGACTCGCAGCTCTGGCGAAATGGTAGTCAGAATCGATTCAAACCGCAGGCTAACAGCAGTTCGGAGAACAGGTGGCTTCGGTGGTAGTGTTTGGACTCGCTAGGTAAGCATTCATCCGTCAGCTATCAGCTATCAGCTAATGCGCTACGCGCATTAGCTGAATACTTACTGGCTAGTTATAGGAAATAGAAAAAAGTATGCTACAGATCAGATTAATTGTCGGGACAGACAAATTCAGATCAGGAAATCTAAAATCTTTGGAAACGTAGCACCAATTTAACTATTTCATAGTAGTCTGATTAAAGACTCAAATTTTCGAGGCATGAAACCATGATAATATAGGGTTTTCAAGCCTTTTAAGGTTATCATAGTAATGAGCGACACAGAATTTTTTCCCGACTCCCGACTCCCGACTCCCGACTCCCGACTCCCGACTTCCATCAACCCAGGAGCAAAGTACCTCACACAATTGAGAACTGCACTATACTGAAAATAGTGCCCACAAGAGTTAAATCCAGTCATAAACGTTTCCCAAAATCGTTGTTGTCATCAGAGTAGGAACTACGAGAAAAATGAGCAAAAATCTACTTAAAGATACTGATTTAATCGAAAACAACTTAATTAATCTGCCCGAGCCCCCGCCCTCCTCTCCCCCTTCTTCCTACACTCCTCCCCCTGCCCAGACTCTACCCATACTATTCCCCCTATTCCCGATTCCCTGTTCAACACTTCTGAAATAATTACTGATTTAATTACTGATTAGTTCCAATGCCAAGCAATCCCTTCATTGTCGGTAAGCCAGTCCCCCCAGAGCGTTTTGTGGGACGAACTGCTCTGATTGAAACCGCTTTCGATCAAATCTCCCATCGCAGTAACCTATCAGTGTGGGGAGGTCCGGGCATTGGAAAGTCTTCCTTTCTGGAATTACTCACTTGGCCGGAAATCTGGCGAATACATCAGACCGACCCATCGCAAGCAGTGATTGTGTTGTTAAATTGCCTCAGTATCCATCCCTTCACTGGGTCTGGCTTCTGGGGAAACGTCTTAAGCTTGATTAAAACTAAACTGGACAGCAATCCTGAGCTGCAAGCAGATATCGATAGATTAGTCCAAGAGGGAAAAAGCACTGCTAAGGATTTCCTTGAAGTCTTGGGTAAGCTGGGAGCACACAATAAATTCCTAGTATTGCTAGCGGATGATTATCGGAGTGGGAGAGTTTGAGAGGGCGAAGAATACCCCGACCTAAGAGGACGGGGATGAATTCACCCTCTCAAGTGGCGTAAGCCACAATCCATTAACTAGGTAGTGTCCCAGTTTTTCCCAGCGACTCTAAATACTCTGACAGGCTTAAACCTGATTTAGCTGCCAATCTCTTTAATCCGTTCCAAGCTGTGTTTGTCGCCTTAATAGTGTGTGTTGTTTTGGGTGAGCCGTGAAGACAGGGGCGTCCTACTTTTATTGGTTTTTGTCTTACCATTCTCTTGTCAGATCAATTTCGGTAATATATAATCAAGATAGCACCGAAAAAAAAGGTCGATACTATGCAATTGGGTTACGTCTATAAACTAATCCCAAGCTCTCAGCAAGAAGCTACAATGAACCGATGGCTAGATATGCTATTGGCTCAGTACAACTACTTGTTAAGAGATAGAAATGAGTCCTACGAGCAGGTTAAATCACCAAAACTTGGTAATTACTGCGATTTGAAGACTCATGGAGAGGCGTGCCCATTGTCCTGTTCGGTAAACAAGTCAAGCTCGATAGGTTATCCCTGGAAAAAGAGTCAAAAGAATCCTCGCCGGAGTGCTTACGAGGTTCAAAGTTCAAGTCTCCCCTCCCTCAAAAAACAACGACCTTGGTACAAAGCGATCAATTCGACTGTTCTACAGCAAATGTTAAGACAGTTGGATGTAGCCTTTTCAAAGTTTTTCAAGGGAGAAGCCAAATATCCAAGACCTAAAAGGCGATATCGTTTCCGGAGCCTCAAGTATGCTCCAGGCCAGGTAAAACTAGATGGTAATCGAATCTATTTACCAGGAATAGGGTGGATGCGATTCCATAATTCCCGTCCCATCCCGGATGGTTTTACCATGAAATCTGTAACCGTTCGTCGTCAATCACGGGGATGGTTTGTTAGCATTCAGATCGAGGATAAATCGGTACCAGTTCCACCAGTAAAAACTAAACACGAGATTAGACCTGATCGTGTTAAAGGATGCGATCTAGGAATCAGAAAACTCCTTAGTATTTCTGATGGAGAGATAGTTCAAAACCCAGCCAATAGTAAGAAGTCCAAACGCCAAACCAGACGTTTAAGACTAAGACAACGAGCTGCGAGTCGAAAGAAGAAGGGTTCAAACAATCGCAAAAAAGCCTTTTCCAAAGTAGCCTCGTTGCACGAACGGGTTACCAATAAACGTTCTGCATACCATTGGGAAACAGCAAAAAATCTAAGTAATGGAGCAGATGCTCTGGTGTTTGAGGACTTGAACATCAAAGGGATGAAGTCTCGCTGTAAACCCAAGCCCAAGGATTTGGGTGGTTACGACCGTAATGGACAATCAGCCAAGAAAGGTCTTAATCGTGTAATTTCCGACGCTGCCTGGGGTGAATTAGTCAAAAAGGTTGAAGTCGTGGCTGCAAAGTCAGGCATTCCAGTCATCAAGATTAACCCCAAACATACATCTCAGCGATGTCCAAAGTGTCACCACACTAGCGCAGACAATCGAAAAGGAGAAAAATTTGTTTGCACTGAGTGTGGGTACCACGATGACGCTGACATAAATGGTGCAGTAAACATCAAAATGCGGGGTCTTAAGAAACTGGGAATTAACCCCACCCAGCTACCTTCGGTGCGAAGGAAAGTCACGCCCATGGATATAACAGCCGTATAGGTTGTGCCTGGGAATCCCCATCCCTGCGACAGGTGGGGTAGTTCAATTAAAGGTGCTCCTAGCCAAAAAGTTGGCTTGCTCAGTGAACGAAGTGCCACAAAGTTAATTACTAGACCTCTTGCAAAAGTATTTTTCTGATAGTGTTTGCGTCAATTCTTCTCCACTGTTCCCTGTTCCCTGTTCCCTGTTCCCGACAACTGCCGCGAAGTCTACTGAACCAGCTCAGGGGTCTTTGACCTATGACTCAGAGGCAATCGATGCTATCTTAGCATTAACATCAGGTCATCCCTATTTCACTCAGGTCCTATGTCATGCACTGTTTGCTCAAGCTAGAACTGAACAAAAGTGGCAGGTAACTGGTGATGATGTCACCAGAATTGTGGATGATGCCATTGAAATTGGTGAGGGAGGATTAACCTGGTTTCGGGATGGATTACCGATTCCGGAACGAGTGATATTTTCGGCAGTAGCAGAGGCTCAAAAAAAAGCTGAAAGAAATTATACTCAGGTTGTGCAAGACCCGTTGAGTTTACTGGAAGAGTATGGCGTTACCATCACCGAGTCTTTGACTCAAGCTAGGGAAAAACTAGTTGAATCAGGTTTCTTGGGGGTTGTAGACATAACTGATCAAGTTTCATCCTATAAAGAAAAATCCTACAAGGTAAAAATAGAATTAGTCCGCCGCTGGTTAATCCAACGTTACCCATTGCGGCGAGAGATATTTGAATTGGAAGACCTCGATCCAGAGGCTAAGGCTAGTTATCAACAAGCAATTGAACAAACTGATCAGGGGGATGTATGGCAGAAAGTAAAACCCTATGAACAGATTTTGAAAGCCAATCCCAATCACTTTCGTGCTTTATTCGAGATCGCAAGGATATATTTGGAAGGTGACGTATTTGATAAAGCAGTAGAATACTATCAGCAAGCATACCTAGTTGATCCAGTCCGGAATCAGGATGGATTAGTGCGATCGCATTTAGGTTATGGACAACACCTCATGGAAGTAGGGGAAGTTATCCTAGCCAGGCGGCAATTTGACCAAGTGCTAAGGATAGAGCCAGAAAATCAACAAGCTTATCAATTCTATAACCAATTAAACAATCCTTTCGTTGTAGGCGCACCAGTTCCCCCAGACCGTTTTGTGGGACGACAATCAGAAATTCTGGCTGGTTTTAATCAAATCTCGAACCGCAGTAACTTAGCGATTTGGGGTGGTCCAGGCATGGGTAAGACCTCTTTCCTGGAACTCCTAGCTTCCCCAGACGTTTGGAAAGAGTATGGACAAGACCCATCACAGGCAGTGATGGTGTTACTCAGTTGCGAAAGTATCCAACCGTTTACAGCTTCCGGGTTTTGGCAAGAAGTCCTAACTGAGCTGATCTATAAATTGGATAGTGAGCCAGACCTTCAGACTGAAATTGAGACATTGCTCGACCACGGAAAAGCAACTGCCAGGGCTATGCCCCAAGTATTGCGCAAGCTTGGGAAACACAACAAGTTCTTGGTGTTGCTAGTGGATGACTATGATGCGGCTTTGCGGGAAAACCCACACTATACTCAAGCTGACATGGAAGCCTTTCTAAGTGAGTGTCGTAGTATTGCCTATCACTCTCGGGAGAGGAGATATTTATCAATGATTGTCACCTCACTCCGCCGTCTCAATGAACTTGGGCCGAGTCTAACCCCAGATAAATCCCCGTGGTACAATCACTATCTGTTTCGGTCCCTGAAGCCATTAACGGAAACTGAAGTGGAGCAATTGATGGCGAGTATTCCCATCACACCAGCATTACGGAATGTCATTAAAGACAGGGCTGGTGGACATCCGGCGCTGCTACAAATTGCTGGTTCTTTGCTATTTAGAGCATTAAGAACTGGGAAGTTACCCGATACTGAAACTTTTATCAAGGAGTTTGAAAGTCAAACTAGACATATTTTCCAAAATATTTGGCAACGGTGCAGCGATGTCGAGCAAGGGCTGTTGATACTGATGGCTTGGTCGAAGTTAAAAGGTGGTCTTGAGCAAAAGATTACTATTGACTTAAGTGACATTGACTTAACTAAAATTGACGTAATCTTTAGCCAACATCAACGAGAGTTAACAAACCTAGTAGAACAAGGCGTCATTATTGATCAAGATCAGGAGCAGTTAGGTAACGGTAGATATTCCTTTGCTTCCTTAGGGATGGAGCAGTGGGTAATTCAGGAAATTCAGACTAGTGATCAAGCATTAGTACAAAAATGGCAGACTATTTTGCTTAAGCTAATGAACCCCTGAGGAGCTCATATAGCGCAGGGAGTAGAGAGTAGGGAGATGGGGAGATAGGGAGATGGGGAGATGCGGAGATGGGGGGATCGGGAGTCAGATCAGTTTTCCCGATTCCCGATTCCCGATTCCCGATTCCCGATTCCCTACACTATAACTTTGAAACCGGACATGATACGACCTTACCAGTTACATGGTTTGTAGTCTTTCAGGAACACCCCATAGAGGCGCTCCCCTGCTAACCCGCGCACAATGGGATCATAAACCCGTGCAGCACCATCAATCACATCAAGTGGTGGACGGAATCCTTGCTGACGGAGGTATTCACGCACAGGATGAGGCTTCTCGTCTGTAATCCAACCAGTGTCAACACTGGTCATATAAATGCGATCGCAAACATAATCCATCCCCACAGTTCGGGTCATCATGTTCAGTGCGGCTTTAGCCATATTAGTGTGGGGATGATAGGGTGTCTTATTTCCATAGGAGAATTGACCTTCTACAGCAGAGACATTGACAATATAACGATCTTCGAAAGGAGATGCCATCAGTGACGGCTTCAAGCGGGAATTAAATAAGTAAGGAGCCATAGTCGTTACCAACCAAGCCTCAACCATCTCGATCGGCTCAACCTGGTCAAGTAACAGTCGCCAGCTATTAACATGCCTCAAATCTAAGGGCTGACCCTCAATGTCAAGGACTCCATCCGGAAAGTTTGGATCCTCCTTGCTGCTCAGACAGAGCTGGTAAAAAGCGTTAAGTGCTGACTTCTTGACCAGAGCCTCTGATTCAGCTTTCACCCATTGCCTGGTTTGTTGATCCAGACTCTCCATCTCCCCTTGGACAAGAGTTTTGAAATATGCAGGTGGGCGGCGAATGGTTTGGGCAGCATTATTGATAATAATATTGAGTGGGGCAGATGCCAGCAACTGATCGATAAATGCCATCACCCCACGCAGATCACGAAAGTCTAGCCCGTAGATTTCCAATCGGTCACCCCATAGGTGTGAGTCTGTCTCAGCCAGGTATCGACGGGCGGCATCTTTCGGGAATCGGGTGGTTACAATCACATGAGCACCGTCTCGTAGCATTTTGAGTGCAACGTGATACCCAATCTTAATCCGTCCACCCGTGACTAGCACTCGCCGACCCTGTAAATCAGTTCTGGCGTAGCGCCGACTATAGTGTTCAGGGGCACAGTTAGGACAAAACTGGTGGTAAAAGTGATGTACACGTTTGTAAGGCTGCTTGCACACGTAGCATAGCTGGGGAGTATAGAGTTGATCATGGTCAAGGGATACCCCTGCAGCCAGCTGGCGTAATCGTTCCGGCAAGGCTTCGCTATGAATCTGGGCACGAGCCAGCAAAGCCAAGTCATGCTGACGGCGAGCCTGCTTGCGCTGGTGGCGACGCTTTTGTTTGAGTTGCTTCTTCAGTGCTGACACCGCCCGTTCAATAGTCAACAGCTGTGGATTGTCACTGGACATCCTACCCGCTGCCTCAAGCACCCTCAGGCAAATGGCTAACTCCTGCTCATTGACACTTGGGTGATGGGGTTGGGTGATATCCATAGTTGTATGTACTACACAAGCTGTACGACACAGACAGAATTCGGCGGGGGCGATTGGGCAAAGCCGACGTCTTGAAAGCTTAGAAGGCTGGTGTGACTGCCTCTGCACTACGCCCTTTTATAATACAATTATATTACATGATTAGATTAGATGTTGAGATTAGATGTTAAGACTTAGCACAAAGTTGGCAGAAGAGGAAGATATGGGAGTATAGGAGTTTCTAATTCTGTCAATCAGGATTCACCCACAGGAAACATTTATAGCACTACCGATTCAGATGTTTGACATTGTCTTGATGCAGTCGCTCATGGGGGAAACCCCCAAGACCGCGCTGCATCGCTTCTAAACTCCGAAACCTAGTCCTAGCTTACTTCTGACTTCTGACTTCTGACTTCTGACTTGCGCGTAGCGCTATACCAACCGAGCCAGAGTTCCCTCCATGACAGCGGTGGTTTGACCAGAGACAGTGAATACCAAAGCTTCGCGATAGACTCGCTGGGCAGCATGGTGTTTGTAGTTAGCAGCACCACTAGACACAGTCACCGCTGCTTGAGCACATCGTCCTGCTAAGTTAATTGCCCAAGTCCTCAGTTGTAGTCGTTGTTCAAAGGTCTGGGAATCGGCTTTTACTGCTTGGATCATAGCTGTCTGGCAGCGAATCAATTCCCCATTGAGGGATTCAAAAGCATTGAATAGAAAATCCAGTTGCTTGGTTTTGGCAGCCGCTTCTACAATGTCGAGTCCAGCTTGGGCACATCCTAGGGCCAAAAAACCAGCAGACAAAACTTTTTTCTGGTCATTTCCGTGAATTGCACCTGCTTTAGCAATCGAGACCACACCTTCTTCGGGTAAGAACCAATCCGTAAGGGTAGCACTAACCGTATTGGTGGATTGCATCGCCGCCAATGCCATGGGTTTGCTAAAGGTAATAGTACCACCTGCATCTTGGGAAGTTGGAGTCAATGGCACCGTACCGTAAACTTCTCGACCATCAGGCAATACTGCACCAATGACAAACTCTTGAAACAAGCTAAACCCAGTAACCCAAGGCACTTTTCCGCTGATCTGATATCCACCATCTACCGGAATAGCTTTCACCGGTGGGTTACCTGTTCGTCGCACTTGGGAAAAGCCGATACCAACTAGCACTTGACCCTTGGCTAATTTGGGAAGATACTGCTGCTTCAACGATTCATTCTCAGAGAAGGCGATCATTGCTCCAGCACTCTGGTGTTGCATTTGCAAGAATGCCAAAGCACCGGAATACCGTGCTACCAGTTGCTGAAAGTATGGAAAGGTGGTGCTACTGACTTCGACACCTCCCCAGGATTTGGGAATCCGTAGCCCTAGCAAAGTGCGAACGCTCATCCCCTTGAGAGCCTCTCGTAACACCTCAGGAGCACTATCAATCTCATTAGCCAAGGGAGCAACGGATTCCCTTAGGTAAGACTCTGCTGTCTCTAATAGGCTTTGTTGGTCATTATCGGGATACTTTTTGATTACCTGCATCAACCTTTCTAGTTAATCTAAATCTATAGCGGTTTCTAACCTAAAGAGGTACACAGGATTTTTTCCCAGATCCGCTTGCTACATAAATTTTAATCCCGATACTTTTACCATTCGCGACTGCATCAAGACAATGATCAAAAATATATTTGAAGATATCCTCTTATCCAAAACTACTTCTTCCCTCCCCACACTCCCCCCTCTCCCCACACTCCCCACACTCCCCACACTCCCCACACTCCCCACACTCCCCACACTCCCCACACTCCCCACACTCCTCCCTCTTCAAGCAGTTGCGCTGGTGCTATCTTGTCTATTGACCCTTACAGGTTGCCATCCGAACCAGTTTAAGACTCAAGCAGCTCAGGTCTCTCAACTAGTGTTAGCTACTCCTAGTGACCCAGCTACCTTTAACACTATTGTTAATACCTCTCCCTTTGGTGTATTTGGTTACATCTACGAAGGATTGTTGAGTGAGAATGGCATGACAGGGGAGTTGGAACCAGCACTAGCTGAATCTTGGGACATTTCCTCAGACCGACAGCAGATCACCTTCACCCTGCGGGATGGGCTAAAGTGGTCTGATGGGGAACCCCTGACGGTGGATGATGTGATCTTTACCTATCAGCAGCTTTACCTGAATCCCAAGATTCCCACAGTTTCCCGAGATTTCCTCAAGATTGGTAGTACTGGTAAGTACCCATCGGTGCGCAAACTAGATCAGCAGCGAGTTGAGTTTACCTTACCACAACCCTTTGCGCCATTTGTGAGATCCGCAGGAACCCTAGCCATTCTACCGGCTCATGCGTTACGAGAGTCTGTGCAAGCCACTGATGGTAATGGCAATCCCCAGTTTCTTTCAACTTGGGGCACTAACACCAATCCCCAAGACATTGTTAGCAATGGTCCGTATCGACTACAAAAGTATACCCCTGCTGAGCGAGTCATCCTACAACGCAACCCTTATTACTGGCGTGCTGATGCTCAGGGAAATCCCCAACCCTACATTCAACGGATTGTCTTACAAGTTATCCCATCCTCTGATAACCAGTTACTCAGATTTCGCTCTGGGGAGTTGGATAGCCTCAGAGTGAATCCCGAGGCGTTTGGGTTACTCAAACGAGAGGAAAAGCGGGGGAAATACACCATTTACAATGGCGGACCGATGCCTAGCATTAGGTTTGTCGGTTTTAATCTCAACAAAGCTCGCAATGCTCAGGGAAAACCTTTCGTAGACCCAATCAAGTCTCGTTGGTTCAATACCTTGGCCTTTCGACAAGCGGTAGCCTATGCTATTGACCGGGAAAAGATGAAAACTAATATTTATCGGGGACTGGGTGAAGTACAACATTCCCCCATTGCTGTCCAAAGTCCCTATTACCTATCCCCAGAAGATGGGTTAAAAGTTTACAACTATCAACCCCAGAAGGCAAAACAATTACTATTAGAGGCTGGTTTCAGGTATAACTCCCAAAATCAGCTGCTGGATTGGGATGGCAACCGGGTACAATTCACTTTGCTGGTGAAATCAGACGATAAATCCCGAGTAGACGCAGCAGTTCAGATTAAACAAGACTTGAGCCAAATTGGGATAGAAGCAGATTTGCAGGTACTCAGCTTTAACCTTGTGCTCAGAAAGCTCCTATCGACTCGAGATTGGGAGTGTTATGTGGGTGCCTTTGGAGCAGGAGTGAGTGAGCCTCACAGTATATTTGTTTTCTGGTATAGCGGAGGATCGTTTCATCAATTTAATCAAGGTCCTCAACCCGGACAACCACCACTGGAAGGGTGGGAAGTGTCTGACTGGGAGCAAGAGATTGACCGTCTGTTCAATGCTGGGATAAAAGAACTTGATCAGAGCAAACGCAAAGCCATTTATGGTCGATTCCAGGAAATCGTTGCCGAGGAGTTGCCCGTGTTTTTCCTGGTCAATTCACTAGACTTTCAGGCAGTACGCGATCGCATCGAGAATATCAAATTTTCTGGCTTAGGGGGACCGTTATGGAACATTGATGAGCTGAGAATTGCGGAAAACTAATCAAGTCTTGGGTCTTGGGGGATGGGGAGTGTAGAGAGTGTGGGGGGTGTGGGGAGATGGGGAGATGGGGAGATGGGGAGATGGGGAGATGGGGAGATGGGAAGTGTGAACGCTAATAATTGGTAGAAAAAATAGCTGGAATTACCCTTAATTTGATGATATTAATTTTGATAATTGCCAAAAAAAGTGCCTATAGAGCA
>NZ_JAAHHU010000990.1:0-1822 GCF_010672095.1 Moorena sp. SIO3I6
CCATGATAAATCCGTCTGCTTTCTCGACAGCAGCTCCAATCTCTTCCGGTTCAGCTGCTTCACAGTTCAGGGATTCTACCGATACACCAGCTTTCGTGATACCTCGTGCGATCGCTTGGGCAATCGCTCCAGTATTGCCGTAAGCTGAGGCATAAATTAGAGCAACATTGGCCTCTTGAGCTTGTTGTTGCTTACTCCATTTCCCATAGGACTCAGTCAGTTCTTGAAAGCCATAGCGTACCAAGGGGCCGTGACCGGTAGCATAAAGCTTAGCATCAAAGTCAGCTAATTTAGCTAAAGCTGTTTCCACCTGTCGGGCGTGGGGTGCCATCAGGCAATCAAAATAATAGCGTCGGTCTTCGTTATAAACCCTCCAACCTTCATCCATTACCTGGTCTCCACAGACATGAGCACCAAATAATTTATCTGTAAATAGGATTTGAGTTTTAGGATCGTAGGTACAAAGCTGATCAGGGAAACGGGGATTAGGGGTAGGGATAAAATCTAGGATGTGACCTTCACCTAAATCGAGAGTATCATCCCCTTTCATCACCAGGATTTTGAGCTCCTGTTCTGGAATAGCTTTATCCTCTAGTTTCTCAAACAGAGTGCGCAAAGATTTAGCACCAGGATTGGAGCAAACAAAGGTAATCTGAGGAGCAAGTTTGAGCAGAGCATTCAGGGTAACCAGGCGATTGGGATTGAGGTGACCGAGGATGACATAATCGATCAGCTTTGGGTCAAGGCGTTCTTGTAATGCTTTTAAAAACACCTCTGTAAAGGATTCTCCTGGTGGATCGAATAGGGCGATTTGATCAGCTCGAATTAGAAAAGAATTAGCAGTGGTGCCTCGTTGCAAGGCATATTCGATTTCAAATTTGAGCCGGTCCCAAGTACGCGATCGCAATATGAGGGTATCGGTAGCAATATGCAGGGGTTGGACGTCACGGGGTTTTGTATTGTTCATGGGTTCAGCTTAGCCGATTACATTTATAGCGGTTTTCAATTTGGTGAGGTACACAATTTTGGTATTTTAGGGAGCAGGGAGCAGGGAGCAGGGAGCAGGGAGCAGGGAGCAGGGAGCAGCGATGCAGCGCGGTCTTGGGAAGGCAGCGCGGTCTTGGGGGTCTCCCCCATGAGCGACTGCCGTGGTTTCCCCCATGAGCGACTGCATCAAGACGGGAGCAGGTAATAGAGAGGAGTGAAAAATATGTGTACCTCATTAATGTTATAAATGCTAGAGTATTTAACTCTTAAGGAACACATTTTAAGGAACACATTTTAAAACCAAAACCCCAGCAAGGATTTAATATTTTCAATAAAAATGTGTTTCTTACTAGTGTTGCGCTTTGGCGCGATCGCCCCTAGGCGCGCAGCTGAGATCTTGCACCAGTACAAAAAAACTTAATAACGGAACGGAAGTGATCACAATCAATTTCAGTACGGAAAGCGATGCAGCGCGGTCTTGGGAAGGCAGCGCGGTCTTGGGGGTCTCCCCCATGAGCGACTGCCGTGGTTTCCCCCATGAGCGACTGCATCAAGAGAGATTCAGATTTTATCCCTGTTCCCTGTTCCCTGTTCCCCGTTCCCTACCTTTACAGGTAAATTTTAAACTTGGTGCAAGATGTAGGTTTAGTAATGATTTCCCACTTTCCGATGGTGGATAGCAGTCAGAGACTCTGGCTTAGAAACCCGTCCGGTCTCAACGGTAGAGTAAACAATCCAATGATCACTACACTCCATACGGGTGGTAACTTTACACTCTAGATAGGCTAGGGCATCGCTCAGAATCGGGGAACCGTTTTCTGCGGTTTGTGTATTC
>NZ_JAAHHU010000991.1:0-1775 GCF_010672095.1 Moorena sp. SIO3I6
TATACAGTTAAAGGGTTTTACCCCTTCGGGCAGTCCCCCGGTTTTATCCGGTTTATGCCCAACGAATCGCACCTACTCCTATTCATTACTTGACTGACGCAACGCTAATCAGCAACGCTATTCGTAGAGCTACTTGTCACTTCAGGGAATGCTAAAACCCCCTTGACAAGGGCTTATTTTCCTTAACTTGTCACCAATGGTGCAATAGAGATCACGGTCAATTTAACTCCAGTCCACACATAGCTCATCAATGCACTGGATCATTACTGTAGAAAAATTACTCCCCCCAATCTCGTTAAGGGGGGAGTTTCTGCTGAAGCTTTACCTGAGGTTACGAATCGGTAATATCATGTCCGGTTGAATACTTACACCCTTGCGCTGAATCGAAGGCAGAGGGCAGAAGGCAGCTATGCTGAAGGAAAGGAGTAAGGTTTAATCTCAGAAGGTTTGTTATCAATAATTATCAGGACATGATATTAGGGATTTTCTTTGAGACGATAACCCAAACCATAGACTGTCTCAATCAAATCAGAGGGAGCTCCTGCTGCATCGAGTTTCTGTCGTAAACCTCGGATATGAGCTTTAACGGTTGCTTCTTCTGGTAGTCGTTCAAAGGACCAGAGGTTTTCCAGGATTTGAGCACGGCTAAACACACGGCGAGGATGGCGCAGGAAAAATTCTAGCAGAGCATACTCTTTTGGACTTAGGGACAAGAGGCGGTCTTCATAGAAGACTTCACAGGTACTGGGATCAAGGCGGAGAGAATCCCATTCCAGTACAGGTGGTAAAGTAGTATTTCCCCGGCGCAGTAAGGCCCGAATCCTAGCGGACAACTCTCCTAAATCAAAGGGTTTGACTAGATAATCATCTGCACCAGCATCAAGTCCTAAAATTTTATCATTGATGGTATCCCGAGCCGTCAGCATTAGAATGGGAGTAAGGTCGCCTTGGGAGCGCAACTTTCGGCAAAGGGTAATACCATCAATCTTTGGCAGCATGACATCTAACAAAATTAAATCATAGCTGAAGCTCTCTACTAGTTCCCTACCCACTTGACCATCATTGGCAACATCCACGACATAATGCTGGTCGGTGAGGTCTTCAGCAAGGGCGTCGGTAATCCGCTCATCATCTTCTACTAGTAAAATCCTCATCTTCAGCACCTCTGAATGATTACCTGAGTTTTATCTTTGATTATGACCAATTTTTTGACAACTGTAGAAAAATTCGCGAGTTTTCCATGATACTGCCAAGATGATTGATAGTAAGTCCGGTTAATCAGTTAGTAAGTATTCAGCCGTCAGCCGTCAGCCAAAGGCTCACGCGTGCGCGTTCAGCCGTCAGCTTATTTTATTGAAAAGCTGTTCGGTGTAGCGTTGGCTATGGGCATAAACTGTTCCGGTAGCGTGGCTACAGCGCTTTTGGCTGATAGCTGAACGCGCACGCGTGCGCGTAGCGCATTAGCTGATAGCTGAATGCTTACATCAGTTACCAAATAGTCCTGGTATTTTTGGTAATGGCTTATGAGGAATCGTCAACTACAGCATTGTTAGTTGAGATGTAGAAATCAAACTAATAAAAATAGGTAACTTCGGCTCAGCAATGCAGCGCTTTTTGATACTTTTTTCCTCAATTATTTTTCCCTTGTCCAAAGTTCTATTGTCCGCAGTTGCCGACAACTGCACCAAATTATAATTAATAATTATTCTCAATCATGGCACGACTTACCCAAGGGCACTGGGAGTGTTAGCCGATCAGTACGATTATGATCAAAT
>NZ_JAAHHU010000992.1:0-1819 GCF_010672095.1 Moorena sp. SIO3I6
ATTATGGTCATACGGAACGGGAAGTATGTGATGGACCGACTGGTTTCATAAAAGAAACATATCCTCACTACACCAACAGTAAGGGATTTACCCGCTGGATTGATAAACACAATCGCTACTCTACCGACGAAGCCCTCGAAACTTTGCGCCAGTTGGAGCAAGGAACTGTTGAGTGGCGAGACCTATTTTTTGGGCGTTCGGAAGTAGAAAGACGCCGTGCCCTGAAAAATTTGTCCTTACGCTTGCCCTGGCGACCTGTATTGCGTTTTCTATACATGTACTTCCTACTCGGAGGCTTCTTGGATGGTCAAGCCGGGTTTACCTGGTGTACCTTACAAGCATTTTATGAGTATCTGATATTGCTCAAAGTTTGGGAACTTAAGCATCCCATTCCGCCTCCGAGTAGCCATGTCATGCCCTCAACTTCCCCAGTCTCAAAAGACTCTGATGCTACCCAGGTCACTTCATCATCATCCTAGTAGTATTTCGGTCAGATTACGGTAGAATCAAATAGATTACTATACCATTGGCTAACTAACTGAAGTGGCTAACTAACCGATAAATCAAACATTTCATAGTAAAACTGGGTAGCAGGAAACCCCGCATCTAATGACCAGGGAGGACTTCGACCTAGCAGCAATAACCAGCTTTTGGCGCGAATCTAGGTTAAAATACAGAAGACGCAACAACCATTAAAGGAAAGGTGAAACTCCTAGTAGAGGGAAGTTTTGGTCAAAAGGTAGCTACCAGAATTTCTTACCAAAAGATTTGGGTAATCGCGCCCCTAGAGACGCGCGCCTTAGAGAGGGTCGCCTTTAAGGTGGGTCGGTCTCGCGCAAAAAGGTTAAAACTTGATAATTAAGGCGACCCTCTCTTACGGTAACTTTAAATCCTTCGTTGGCCTTTGGCCACGCTACGCGAACGACGGCTTTTCCGTCGGATGTGATAGAATAAAAGCATAAGCAATAAACAAGCATGTCAGATAGGTACTATCTAATCATAAGTAGACAACGTAAAAAATATGTATGAGATACGTATTGCGTAATTTGGTCTAACGACTACAACGTCTATGAAAAACTTAGATAAAAAAGTATAAAGGTGCGCTTGACCTATTAAGAATTAAATTCGCCACGGGTCGCACCTCTGTCTATTCATATAAAAAAGGTACGGTGGGGTTAGAAGTTACCGTAAGAAGAGGGTCGCCTTTATAGTTAGTCGGCGCTTGTGTAAAAAGTTTATACCTTTCTTGATGCAGTCGCTCATGGGGGAAACCCCCTTTGGCCGACTGCATCGCTTTTGATTAAGGCGACCCTGTCTTCATGCAAAGCGCGAGTGGGGGAAACCACGGCAAAGCGCGAGTGGGGGGAACCCCCTTTGGCGGCGCTGCCTCCCCAAGACCGCGCTGCATCGCTCTGATAAGGCGCGCGTTTCCGGCACACCGAAACCTAGATCTATGATCAATCACGCTTGGGGAGATTTGTCCTCTACTTTTTCTGACTCCGGTTTGAAAGAGCCACGACGAGTCGTAGAGCCAAGACTCCCCGCTCCTTACTGGCAGTGCCAGAGGCTACGCGAACAGGACGGGGAGTGTCAATCCAATCGGTGCCTCTACAAGCAAAAGCCGTTGTTGTGAGGGAATCAAGAACTTCGGGGAAGCCGACGCTACCAAACACAAAATTCTACTCAATGGCATTTTGCCGGACATGGTAGAGGCAATTAGCACCGCCTTGATGACTACCTTGAGGACTACCGAGAAATTGGTAGTTGCACACGAGTAATACTATCCATCAGTATGTCCTCTAAGCAATCCCCGCGTCTA
>NZ_JAAHHU010000993.1:0-1819 GCF_010672095.1 Moorena sp. SIO3I6
TCACAAATTTCCTGTCTTTCCTCTTGACAAGTTTTTGTACTTTAGTCTAATCTACAAAAGGTTACTTGAGCTCCTAGTAGAAACAAGCTGGGGAAGTAACTTCTGTAGGGGTGCATAAAAAAAATAGTTACGAGGGTGGTTAACCTTTCGGTTAATTACTTTTTAACCCAATCATTACGATAAGGAAAGAAAATTAATTATGCAAAAACTACGCAATGCGCTATTGGCATTAGTTATTGCCTCGCAATCAAACCCCTAAAAATAGGGATAAATCGGTATTTAATATCACAAAATGGACATTGAAATTTAACTAGCGCTATAGTATTATTGAAGTGTAGGACACAGATCTAACAATGTCTAAGAAAGTAGACGAAGCAAAGAAAAGATCAACTCAAATCGTCCCCGTCATAGGGATGACTGAGTCGGTTGGTGCTGAGCTGTTGTCTACTATGAAAAAGTTGGGGATCGTTCGTTCCGAGTCTTATAACAAGCTGGGCAGTATCAATCATTGGAGTCTTGACTGGAAAAAGGCGTACCCAGAAGTCAGGAGCTTTAGGACCCCCGAATCATTGGGACTGCCTTCCAAGCTAATGGAATGGACTGTCAGTGATGTGGCAAAAGCCATTACAGCTCAACAAGCTGCTTGCACTGAAGCAGTCATCAAGAAGATTTACAAAAGATTTTCCGGGAAAGACAACCAAAAAAGAAGAAAAGAGCTTTGCAAACAACTAAAGACTTTAGCTTTCCTGGACAACCCTCTTCTCCACAGGCTTGTAAGAAAAGAGTTTCAAAGAGGACATTCTTGGGTAAAAAATCAGATAGTTTACCAGCAAGGAGGATATAGCTGTAAGCGACTTTCCCGCAATACTTACCAACTAGAACTAGCTGGGTTGAGAAGAGGTAAAATAAATAGAATAATAGTCAAGTCTAATCGTAAAATAAAAGGACAGATTAGGCTGATTTATAATAAATTGCTGCAAAGGTTTGAGATTCACTTCTTAGTGAATCATGGAACTGCGGAAATTCCATCTGAACGTCGGAGTATCGGAGTAGACAAGGGATACACTGAAGCTTTCTATGACTCTGATGGTCAGGCACACGGGAAAGGATTAGGGTACGCTACTACTGCAAAATCTGATCGCATATGTAGTAAAAATCGAAAAAGAGGAAAACTTTGGGCATTACACAAAAAGTTAGAGAAATTAGACCCGGCTAAATCGACTCGTATCCTTAAAAACAATCTGACCCGAAAGACAGAAAACAAGCGTTACAAACAAGATCAATCGAAGTTGGCGGCTATTATAGGAGCCGCATCTAAATCGCTGTTTAACGGAGAATCATTAAAAGTTTTTTCTGAAGATTTAACACGACAATTTACGAATAAACGCCAGTCCAAAGCTGCATCCCGCAAACTCAATAGTTGGATTAAAGGAAAAATGCGGGATTCCTTGCAGAAATGGGCTAATTGGACTGGTTCAGTCGTGACAGAAGTTCAACCTAGTTACACGTCGCAAGTTGACTCCAGAAATGGAACCCTATTAGGGAAAAGGACTGGGGACAATTTTACCGGATTTGATGGGGTCGTGTTGCAGGCTGACCATAACGCTGCCAAAAATGTCCTTGATAGAGGTACGGACAAGGACATCACCCGGTACATGAGTAAAGCCGAGGTGCAGGCAGTATTATTGCGCCGTACTGCGCGTTTCTTGTGCATGAATGGGACTGAGTCTGCTAGATGCAGTTGAGCTTGGCTGGCTTGACTCCAAACATGAGCTTTGCTCAGGCTTTCAAGCAACTCCTGGTCGGGATGCCAGGAACG
>NZ_JAAHHU010000994.1:0-1817 GCF_010672095.1 Moorena sp. SIO3I6
TTATAGTGCTCCTGAACAAGACCGAGGTCAGCCTTGCACTCAATCGGATCTTTACGCCATTGGCCCAACTTTAATCTTTCTGCTCACCGGGGAAGCGCCTCTAAAGTATTATCAAAGGCGTAGTTCAGGATATCGGTTTGATGTATCAGGCGTTCCCACTGTTACTCCCCAATTAAGGAAAGTGATTGAGCGGGTTTGTCAACCAAGGGCTTGCGATCGCTACCAAACGGCAAAAGAACTTATGCAGGCTTTGGTTGCTTGTATTTAGGAGTCGGCGTCTTAGAATATGAGCAGAAATTTCACGGGCAGAATTTGGCGTAGTAGGCTAGTGATTAGGATAAGGAAAATCAGGGAATAAAGAAAGTATATACTCACCATACCGGCAGCTATTCCTCATCCATGACCAAGCTCCACCGATTGAAGCTTGGACGCCAAACGGAAGCGAAAGAAGTCAGATCAAGTCCGGTTAATTACTTCTGACAATGGTTGATCCCCGTTGATCGCCTTTTTAAAATTGTTAATAGCTAATTGTTAATAGCTAATTTTCAATAGCTAATTAACCACTGACAACTTTCAATTCTCAATTTTCATTCTTACGAACAAAACAAATAGGTGCCCGCTTCCTAGGCCGCGAGGGATTGCTCGCGGCCTAGGGTCGCACCTGATGAGATATATAAGTACTTAACCTCAAATTGGATCAGATCATTCTTCGTCCCAGGCTTCCACAGCTAGTAAGTCACTGATCGGGTCTTGCATGGTAAACCCGAATTCAGTCAGTTCCTGTTTCCAGTAGGACCATTCATCCCCATAGAGCAGGGCAATTTTCCAAAGGCTGTCACTGGGTTTAATAATTTTGGATTCCGCCAGTGAACGCACATGGCGTTGCAACTTCACCATGGGGTGAGTAACTGTTTGAGTCATACTCTAAAATCTCTAAAATTCTGTTGTTAGATTGGCTTTTGCGAATACCTGAACTACAATGCTTCCCCTTTGCGGTAATGCGCCGATCTGTAGAGTTTTGTACGGCAAGGAAGCCCCTCTATACTCTTTTAGCGCAATCGGATGCATTTAAGCAAGTCCGATTTGGGTAAATGTACGGGAATCCCTACTTTAACGCTAACCATGGACACGTAGTCAGGTTATGATAGTACATATATCCTAAGCAAGTTAGAGGAAATAACAGCAGTTTTTCCATGACCCAACCAGCACACCTTGCCCCCTATGGTTCCTGGAAATCCCCTATTACCGCTGACATGATTGTTCAAGGCAGCGTTAGGTTGGGCAGCATAGCCCTTGATCAAAAGGATGTTTACTGGATTGAAGGGCGACCTGCAGAAGCTGGACGCAATGTAATCGTGCGACGCACCCCTGATGGCAAAAGTGTTGATCTGACTCCCGAGCCCTTCAATGCTCGGACTCGGGTTAACGAGTATGGTGGTGCTGCTTTTGCTGTTAAGGATGGCACAATTTACTTCTCTAATTTTGCTGACCAACGTCTGTACCAACAAACCCCAAACTCCAAACCCCAACCCCTAACCCCTATAGCTAACTGGCGCTATGGTGATGGGGTAATTGACCAGCAACGGGGACGTATAATCTGTGTCGGAGAAAACCACACGGTGGATGGGGAACCAGTCAATACCTTGGTTAGCATCAGCCTAGAAAATGGTGAAGATATTCAAGTGCTAGCCTCTGGCTGTGACTTTTACTCCTCGCCGCGCCTAAGTCCCGATTGCTCTAAACTGGCGTGGCTAAGCTGGAATCATCCCAATATGCCCTGGGATGGTACTCAACTATGGGTAGCTCCAATCTTAACA
>NZ_JAAHHU010000995.1:0-1816 GCF_010672095.1 Moorena sp. SIO3I6
ATAACGCCGATCAGTGCCATCGTTGTAGCTTAAGTAGTCTTCGAGGCTAAGCAGTGCAGTAGTGGCAGTCATCGGAGTTTTCCTAAGAAGCCATTTTTTTGATAATACTAGTTTAGCAAAAAATGGGGTAGAAACTTTCATTTATAGCGATTGGCAGATAAGTTAATTATGAAAATGGGGCAAAAAAGATAAAGTTTACTTTTTAATTAGCAATAATAAATAACTTAGGTTGGATGCCAACTGCTTTATTCCCTATTCCCTTTTCCCTGTTCCCTAAAAACCCATAAATATGTAGTCAATAAAGTCGCAAACCGCTATATCTTCTAATTCAAAGGGTCTTGTGCTGGTAATCCTACAGCACGGGGAAACTTAGCTACTGTTGGTGATAATACTTTCAACAACAAACAATGACGAACACTATCGCTCAAAGGCGTCGTAAATTTTTCAACTGATTCAATTATTCCACCCAACTTTTTTACCGCTGGCTGTAAAGCTTCGGTTTCTTCATCTGTCCAATGACCACGATAAAGAATCGCCAAACCTCCCTTTTTCAGAAGTGGTAGAGCATATTCAGCACAAACAGAAGGGGCACTAACAGCACGAACTAGAGCAATATCGTAGGAGTGTCGATGCTGTTGCTTCTGTCCAATTGCTTCTGCTCTGCCAACTAACGTTTTAACATTATTAATTTCCAACTGGGGGATTAAGGTTTGGAGAAAAGTAATTTTTTTGCGAGTAGAATCGAGTAACGTAATAGCAGTATTAGGAAATGCGATCGCAACTGGTAATCCCGGAAATCCAGCCCCCGTTCCAATATCAATAATTCTCTGTCCTGGAGTTACAGATTGCCATATGGGAGCCAATCCTACCAAAGAATCCCACAGATGCTTTTCCCAAAACTCCTCGGTAGCAGTAATCCGAGTTAAATTCAACTGACGATTGCCTGACAAAATCCCTTCATAGAGTTTTTGAAACAACTGTTGTTGTTCTGGATCTGGCTGCCAATTTAGAGTTTGTTGCCAAACCTCTGTCATCTCTGGCAGCAGTAAAACATTTGTCATTTTTTAATTTTAAAAGTACTCAACACGTAAGCTATCAGCTATCAGTTATCAGCTATCAGCTATCAGCTATCAGCTATCAGCTTTTGAATAAGCGATGCAGCGTGGTCTTGGGGGTTTCCCCCACTCGCTATTGCATCAAGACAACAGGTAAGCATTGGTTTTATCTGAGTTAAGTCACAGCGTCGTTCGCACAGCGTGGCCATTCGCGTAGCGTGGCCAAAGGCCAAGGCCAAAGCCTGTGCCACGGCTGACGGCTGACGGCTGACGGCTGATAGCTGACCGCTGACCGCTGACCGCTGACCGCTGACCGCTGATAGCTGTTAGCAATACTCACCACTAAGCACTAGCTAAATCAACAGCTTTTAATTCCCCTTGCTTAAGAGTCCAGCAACGGTCAGCAATAGGCAGTAAATCCTTAGCATCGTGAGTCACCACTAGGAGTGTCCAATGGGTTTTGAGTTTTGCCAGCAGATTAACTAACTGTCTTCGCATAGACCAGTCTAATCCAGCTGTTGGTTCATCCAACATCAGTATATGGGGTTGACGAATCAGTTGTACTGCTAGAGCAAGGCGTCGCTGCTGACCACCACTCATAGCATGGGGTGAGGTATGCAAGGCAAAATCAGCCAGTCCCACTTCCCCCAAAGCATCATAAACCCTTTGTGACCCCAACTCTGGATGTCCCATCCGCAATTCTTCCAGGATAGTCTTACCACAGAAATGCCGTTCTGGAAACTGAAACACTAATCCTGCCA
>NZ_JAAHHU010000996.1:0-1816 GCF_010672095.1 Moorena sp. SIO3I6
ACCCAATGCAGTTGATTCTCTATACACCAATGTTGGCGAATAGCTTTTGCTAAAAGTTCAGCATTATTGGGTAGACTACTAATATAATATCTTCGTTCAAAACTTGTTTTTCCATCTTTTTCTTTTCGCCAATAATCTACCCAACCTATTGAGTTGAGTTTTTCCCATTCCCCGTTTGGATCAATTGCTTCTTTAACATTACTAAGCATTTGGTAATATCTGTGTTCTTCACGATTATGTCCAGTTTCTGACTGCAAATACTGACTGATCGTGATGTTTTTTAATCTAGATTTAGGTAATGTATTGACGATTTTTTCGACTCGTTCATAAAGATAAGCTTGATTCTTTTTTAAGGTAATTAAATAGTCGGCCTCTTTGGCTACAATTTGCTTGACAATTTATTTTTGACAGCCCATAGCATCAATAGTTATGATGCAACCCGATAGTTCTAAAACTTTTATAAGTTTGGGAATAGCTGTTATTTCATTGGATTTTTCATCTACTTTTACTTGCCCTAAAACCAGGCGATTCGCTGTTGCCCATGCACTAACCATATGAATAGCTGCTTTGTCAGAACTTTTGTCATAGGAATGACGTAAAGTTTTCCCGTCAATCGCTACTATTTCTCCAAAAGTGACCTGACTAATTGATTGAACCCACTTCAAAAAACACTGCTGTAATTGTTCGGTTTCAAGTTTCGCAAAAACTCTGGCAATTGTGTCGTGAGATGGAATTCCATTAGGTAATTCTAAAAACTTTTTTAACCATTTATATTTGGTTTTACCGTAGAGTTCTATGTCAACCCAGGTGTCGGCACCACTAATCACCGCACAGATAGTAATTGTAATAATATCAATTAATTTATGTAGTTTGCTTCGGTAAACTCTGGGATCTTTTAAATCACTAAAATGCTCATAAATCGTAGTTTTTGGTCTGAGTTTCATTGCTGAGTATTTCTAAAAATTATGCTTTGATTTTCCTTCATAAAGACCTAATTTAAATCTTAATTTTAGGGTCTAAATCTTAACTAGTATTAAGGAAATTGAATTATTGTAAATAATAAGCTCGTTACCATTCTAGGCCACGGGGAATGCCAATAGAGCAGATCTGCATATAAAGCAGGGTAATCGCATCTAAAATTGAGTGGAAGTATGTATAAAATGTGTGTAGAGAATTGATGTTTAACCCAGGTCACCAGCTCACAGAGCCAGAGGGATACCAGCTATTCATCCCAGCAGTAAGGCGAAGAAGGGCTAGTATGTTCGGGTTGTCTGTCCACCTGTAGTCTTAATCCTAAAGTGAATCTGAGTCCATCGAGGGTTTTCAAGTCATTGGTTCGCACTGGCTGCAAGTATCTCGAGCAAGAAATCATTATCAATGGCAGCTCGGTAACGCTTCATCTTCAAACTCTGCGAAAGAAGGTTCCTGTTTGAGTAAACTCACACTCTTTGCGTCGCAATAATCCTAGATTTTGAGCCCCATGACCCTGACGAAATCGACTGGCATCGGAGTTGAAGGTGACATCGAGCAACCCTTTGGAGACTGTTTTCAATGCTCCAATGGCAACGAATAACTTGGTTGTGCCTTGGGGCATTAGCTTCGAGACTACTGATATAGAACTGAGGAAGTTGTGTTGTACCATTCCATAATTCTCTGCGACGTTTGACCATCACAACGGTGGTCAGACCTAACCACTGATCTTGCCTATGCAACGGGGGAAGTTGGCTGACAGAAACAGTCCACACCTGACGGACTTCGATACGGTGATGTCCACTCTCTATGGTTTGGTCATAGTCGTAGTCAATGCCTTGCCATT
>NZ_JAAHHU010000997.1:0-1814 GCF_010672095.1 Moorena sp. SIO3I6
TGATCAATTTTGGACTATGGCAGATCATTCTCGACTGGAAGCTGAATATCTAGCTGATGAGAAACTGCAATATTTACAACATGCCCCACTGGACGCTTTACAGCAGATATGTATCCAGTACCGTCATTTTACCAAACAGTTTCCTGATAATCTGGCAATTCTAATTTCCAAAGCTCCTTACGGAAAATTTAAAAGCTTAACCGCTGAAATACTAGCAGAAGAGTTAGGTGAAGGAGATCATGAGAATAATCATCTCCAACTATGGGATAAGTATCTGTTAAGTATTGGTATAAATCAAGATTTATTTGAAAACTGTCTTAGCGAAGAAAATAAAATTTTGCTTGATGAGATTAAGCAATTAACGTTAAACAAGCCTACCACCTATGTGATTGGATTATGTGGCATGGGTGGAGAGTGTCTTTGCCAAGTTTATCTGTCTACTATGTACAAATATCTTGTCAAAAACCCATACATAAAAGAAAACAAACACACCATTGATTGGGATTTTTGGAACTTTCATGTTGGCGAAGCTGATATTATCCATCGTCAAAAGGTCAGAGATGCCATTAATGAGATAGTTGATGCCGATCCATCTACCGTAGATGATTTAACCGCTGGCTATCAGAAAGCCAAACATAATTGGGATACATTTTGGACGAATAACTACAAATTAGCCATGACTAAGCAGATGGCAGCTGTAAATTGAGTGAATAATTGAGTGAATAACTGAGTGAATAACTGAGTGGCATAGAAGTAAGTAGAGTTCATCAATCAAATCACTCTACTGCTATAATAAATATCGAATCATCACAAATTGACCCGATATTTATTATAGCAGTTGGCAATTTAATCAGGTACATCTGAAAACCCTGAACGACACATAGGACAAGGAAAAGCAAAAAAGCCGATGCCTGATAGCTCACTGCTAACTGCTATATTATTTTGACTCAAAATGAAACAAAAATCAGAAATGAAGCATTCTCTTGAAGCTTTGGAGAAACATGGCCAAACCACAGCTTCATCTACTTTAGGCTTGTGGGATTCTATTCGAGCAGATTTTGAGGCTGTGTTTGAGAAAGATCCTGCTGCATGCTCTTGGCTTGAGGTGTTAACTTGCTATCCAGGCTTACAGGCAGTTACGGTTCATCGCTTTGCTCATATCTTATATCGCCACCGTTTATTTTGGCTGTCTCGCTTCGTATCCTACATTGTCCGTTGGCTAACAGGAATTGACATTCATCCAGGTGCTACCCTTGGTCGGGGCATATTTATTGATCACGGTGCAGGTGTAGTAATTGGGCAAACCGCCATCGTTGGAGATGGAACCTTAATTTATCAAGGCGTTACTTTAGGTGGCACTGGCAAACAACTAGGTAAACGTCATCCTACTCTGGGAAAAAATGTAATCGTCGGAGCAGGAGCAAAAATTCTTGGGGACATTGAAATTGGTAACAATAGCCGTATTGGAGCAGGCTCAGTAGTTTTACGCTCTGTTCCTAGTGACTGCACTGTCGTTGGGATTCCCGGACGGATAGTTAGGCAATTCGCCAAACCGATTAGTCCACTTGCTCACAGTAACATCCCGGATCCAGTAGCTAATGTGGTTGATAAACTTATCCAAAGGATAGATGAGTTGGAAATCAAACTAAACCAATTGCAGCAGTGTAGAGAAATGCAGTTCACCGAAAAGCTGTTGTGTCAAGCTCCAGCTATCAACTTATCTCACAATACTAATTTAGATAGCCGCCAGCTAGCAAAAGTAGATTAACTATTGTTAATACAGGAGACAAATGTCTTGGAAATCATAATTGCTA
>NZ_JAAHHU010000998.1:0-1814 GCF_010672095.1 Moorena sp. SIO3I6
GATTTACTTAATTGGTACTTGGTAATGGTGGTTTGACTACCGATTACCAATTACCGATTACGGAGACCCCATCATCTGGTAGTAAAAATATTGATATTAAAAAAGAGGCGCACGCTACGCGAACGCCTCTTTTCTTTAGACCTCTTGCAAAAATAGGGATCAGAGGAAGCATTTGGAGCTAAATATCGTCGTTTTTATAATAAGTCTCTTCCCAAATGCTTCGCCCCTAGGACTCGATTTTAGGCGAAGTGGAAGTCAGAATGCTTAAGCTGGTTTAGATTCACATTTTCAAACAAAACTTCTCCACCTTTTGCGTCAGATAAGAGAGCGCCATTACTAGTATTAGTAAGGTAACCCTGATTTATCCCATTGTTGTACCAAGTTTTGGAGTCAATTTGACCAAAACCTTGAAATTTAACCTTATCTAAACCAACTTGGAAGTCTTTGATGATATCGAAGTCATCTCCAAGCAAGCTATCGCTCCGATTGAACACAAATCTGTCAGCGCCATTGCCACCAACCATGGTGTCATTGTCACCGCCACCTACCAAAGTGTCGTCACCAAAACTGCCATGAAGTTTATCATCACCAAACCCTCCATTCAGCTTATCGTTACCTTTACCTCCTTCTAGAATGTCATCGCCAGTAAGTCCTTCAATCGAATCGTCGCCTAGGCTAGCATAAATTTTGTCATTACCGAAAGTGCCACGAAGCTTATCATCCCAAATACTTCCATAGCGGACATCATTGCCCAGGCTGTTGATTAAGGTATCCCCTAATAAGTTAACAGCATTGTTATTAACTTCTACGATCGTGATCTTGGTATCACGGTCAAAGGTTTGCTGATAAGTCCCTTTGGCTGAACCCTTGACGAAGTCTACGCCGTTGTTGCCATCAATATCAGTAGTTTTAAAAGGAAAGTTAAGGTTAACGTTGCTGCTAGAACCAAAATCCAAGTCGCCGATTTGACGAGAAGAGATTAAATCACCAGCAATGCCAAAAAAACCTTTAACCTTAGCTTGATTGGGATTCTCAGTCTCTAACACCAGAAAACCTATGTTTGACTTGGCCTGAGAATATTCGCGATTAGGATTTTCAATTTCTTTAGCTGTTAGTCGTAAATCTGCTGAGAAATTGAAAGAAAATTGTTGATGAGCTCCAACAGAAAAACTAGCAACTACTTTAGTGTTACTCTGGGAACTACTCTCAAAAGCACCATCAAAAGCAGCCGCAGTAGCTTGACTAAATAGTGTAGAGAAGGTTGGGTTATTGACAAAAGTGGCGTCAGCATTAGCAAGGGCAAAACCCACACCATTCTTCACTAAAGTCTGCGCCTGAATTTGAGTCAAAAACCCCGACGCTGCTTGACTATAGTTGGTGAACTTGGCGCTTCCTGTAGCGTCAGCAAAGTTTGCTTTGGAGTTAGGGGTTTTAACAATTGGCAAAAATAAAGTATTTGATCCCATGAAAATCTCCATTTTTATATTGGCTTATTCCGGGAATCATTATATATAGCATTAATTAATAATGAGCGCCATTTTGGCGGCTGATTTTGATGACAATAAGCCGCCAAAATGTTAAGCATTAAGCTATTTATCAGCAGTCAGCTAATGCTCTGGTAGTGATAATATAGCGTTTTTATTTGAGTTGTGAACATACCTCTTGCGCCAAGAGGCAAAACCCAAGAGGCAAAACCCAAGAGGCAAAAGGGATCCGAAGTTTTATTGGATAATAAAAAAAGACCTTCTAGGTTTATATCTCATTTAGAAATTTTATAGTAAACATTTAGCTATCAGTAATCATCTCATGATAAA
>NZ_JAAHHU010000999.1:0-1813 GCF_010672095.1 Moorena sp. SIO3I6
ACTATTCCGATCTTCTTTATTCTCTAAGCCTAATCCAGTAAATGTGAGGGTATTAAAGATCTGAAGCTGCCGCCAAAAGTAACGCTCTAATTGAGGAATATCTTGCAAATTCAATTGACCTAGATTGATGGCAGTGGCATTAATCTGATTAACTAGATGAGGAATGGTTAGGTAAGCCTCCAAATTCTGCTCAACCCGAGCATTGACTTCTTCAAGCAGTTGAGTAGCAACATCATTAACCGCTCTCTTGCTGTTTCTATAGGACAGATATCCCACAAGTCCCACAGCTGCGAAGATTTGCAGGACAAATGGTATGACCAAGATCAGGCGAAGGGGAACTTTCCCAGAAACCTTGGAAACCCCTTGGGCTAAAGATTTGAATATCATTTGCTTGTGCCATCCTGCTTGACTGACAAATCGCATTTGAGTTACATTTACAGAGTTCCCAGAAATTTAGAAAAAGTAGCGTCAGCACCCTTGACTGAAGTAAGCAGGCTTAAAGTCCTTGATTTCCTGATGCCTGAATGCTTAGAAAGGACTTCATAAATCTTTATCTGGAGTATCCCTTGTTTTGTTACCAAATTATCGTGAGCGGAGTATAATAGAGTTATTTGGCCATTAACTCTAACCTTAGTTTTGGTTTGGGAGCATCAAAATGCTTACTTTAAAAGTGTTCTCAGTGGCTACAGTTGCCGTCCTATTAAGCAGTTGCTTAATACCTGAAAAAGCCTTGGCTAGTCGTCTTGATTTCACCACTAAAGCGATTGGGAGCTCAAGTCCTTCAAGAATACTAAATGCCAGTATTGGTCAAACCCTACAAAACGGCGATTTTACGATAGAAAGGACTGGGGGTAACACCACCCTTGGTAATGGAATTGATGAAGATACCAGTTGGAGCTTTGATTTTTCTGACTTGGGAACATCAATAAATGAGTTATCGCAAGCGAAACTAATTTTAGACCTGACACCAAACAACTCCCTGATTACTACCGATGTATTTGGGATCATAGGATTGGATACTATTATTATTGATCTGATCCGCAATCTCCCAGTACGAACTAAGCAATCGGTGTCTTTAAATTTACTGGAGTTTTACGACTCAGGAGAAATCGTGAACGTCTTTAATGCCAATAGTGGCAAGATTCCAGTATTTTATGGAGATGATGCCATTGTTTCTCGTGCTGAGCTGTCATTGTCTACAGGTGAAAGAATTCCCGAACCTACTGCTACCCTAGGTATTTTAGCTTTGGGGGCTTTAGGAATTAGTTCCGTATTGAAGCAGAAAGTCAAGCAGCAGAAACAAGCAAAGCAGTAATATCAATCAAGAATTATCACTAGTTAACCGGCAAAAATATATAGCAATTGTCTTTCCCATGAGGTACAAATAGATCCCCCTAAATCCCCCTTAAAAAGGGGGACTTTGAGCTTGAGAAGGGTACCTCATAAATGCAATAAACGCTATAACTAACACTATAACTAGTGTTTTGTTGACGGTTGATGATTGAATAGTTAACAGTGAACAGTTAACTTTCAATCGTCAACCATGCCCTTAAGGCCGTAGGCCACGCTGCGCGAACGGCCACGCTACGGGAACCACAAAAATTTCATCAACGTAGCAAAGCATTCCAAGTAGCAGGACCAACAATGCCATCAGGTTCTAGTTTGAACTTGCGCTGAGCGGCTTGAACTGCGGCTTTCGTAACCTCTCCAAATACCCCATCTACTGTGGCTTTTAAAAAACCAAGAGATTTCAGTCGCCTCTGCAATTGCTGGACTGCTGGACCACGCATACCTTGTCGGAGAATTGGTAAGG